>PLSG01000495.1 GCA_003164155.1 Parachlamydiaceae bacterium
AAAGATGTGGGTAAAAGCATGAGAAGCGACAAACCTGAGGCTTCCACGCGTTTCCCTATAGAGCAAAGCTCAAAGGATCGACGAAAAGCGGATAGACCGCGCTACGACGCATCTTCTCTTTGGAAGCACAGAATATCTCTGCGGCCGCCCGCAGAGGGGCTAAGCCGATCTGCTTATCGGCGGCGTATCTGGCTATCCAACGCTTAAGGATTGACTGCTCCAGGCGATCATAGTGGGTAAATCCCCCAAAGAACTTCCATAGGGCAATTTGCCGTTTAAAGAGTATGTCGCCACACAGTTCTTCATCGCCAATTTGGTTCAGACGGTTTCTTCCGGCGGCCACGATGCAGTTTAAGCCCACGTCATACAGAGCTATGGTTATGTGAGAATGGGCATTTGCGTTAGGTTCTTGCAGTTTTTTTCGCCAAAGGGCCGCTTCTTCAGCGTCGATGGCCAAAGTAGTGAAACGCGTTTTGCCGGCGCTATTTATGGTTTTGATCACCAGCAGTTCGGCCAGCGGTTTACGCTTGCCGTATACCTCGCCGAGTTTTGTCTTAAATAACTTATTGGCTATACCCAAGAAGTTATTTGAGCACAGCATATTTCCCCTGAAGGATTTGGCTATCTGGGCGATTATCGGATGACTCGAATGTGCTAAGGCATCTGATAGGGCATAAAAAGCCACGCGGTCCGCCACTGGTTTATGTTCAATCTTCAGCCATGCCAAGGAGGCAAAGTAGTCGATAGAGCGGCTCCAAGGCGCGGTGATTTCCTTCAAGGCATAGATAGGGCTTTTGAATAGGCCCAATTGAGTTGTGCGCTCGTCTTCGCGCAGCACATCCTCATCGCGCTCAACAGCCTGATCGCGATTTTGCTCACGATCTTGTTCCACTTGCTGTTCTTGTCCGATATCGCTGAGCAAGTGCACACGCAGCTTATTTCCCGTATCTACATGCACATGTACTTGTCCGGGATATGCCCCTGGGTTTAGATTGTCCACCATTTCCAGGCGCTGCTTGATGCCGCTTTTTTCCTGCTCACTGAACATAGAGCTGGCGGCGATTACCTCAAACTGCATGGCTTTAAACCCATCTAAAGCCGTGTGAGGCGATACGGCTTTTTGCGGCAAGCCATACAACAAGAAGGGATCGATGCTGCGCTTGGTGATAAAAACCTCGCGAAATTCCCGCATGCCACTGAGCATAGCCGAAAACTGGCTCATCCCTTGCAATTTATCTAGGATAGCGCGGCGGATTACATTGCGCATTTTTTGAATGTCTGCAAGGTAATTGTCTTCTTTAGTGTCTTGGGCTTCGTTGGCTTGGGCAAAGCAGATAATTTGCAGCATAGTGGGCAAACGCTCAGAAATAAGGCCAGAAGAGCTGCTAGATGAGCTAGAAGAAGAGCTAGGGGCCCCAATCATTGGACTTAGGGTGTCCTGAGCGCATATTTGGCTACATACCGGTGAGTTCAAGGCAAAGCGCACACGCTGCTTGCTCTTCTTAAGTCCGCGCATCCGCCACACCGCCTGGACGAGTGTCTCTATGGTGAGATCTTCACCTAAAGTCACAACGGCCTCAGCTTCAACTTCACGCGGAATATCGGCGCCGAAGGTGTGCACATGGTCGAATAAGGCGCATAATTTAAGCTCGCTTACCCGGCACTCAGATAGAGGCACAGCGGCAGTTGCGCCGCACAAAAGAGCCATTTTTTCATTTTGATCGCTGAAGAATACCACTCCCTGCAAATCGGGACGAGACACCTCGATAAACGCCAAGATAGCCTGTGCTATGGCCAGGTTGCTCATGCCGCGAAAGGTCGCCGCCCGGTCGATGATCGCTGACATCTTGGAATTTCCGGCGAAGAAACGGCGCAAGATCTCTTGCAAAGCGTCGGCGGGTTTGGCAGAGTCGATCAGTGAAATAGAGCCTGGGGCAGAGCAAGTACTCAACAACCAATCGATAGTTTCGCCAATAGTCCCTTTATCCCATAATACTTTAGTGCCCAGAGGAAAGATCCCCTCTTTATGCGGAGAACCCGTGCCGGAATAGAATGAGGCGAACATAGAAGCGAAGTTATGTGAGTCGCTTTTGATGTTTTCCATAAAGTATTTTATCTGAGGAGCTATCACTAGGCGCGTATAGGTCAGCACGGCCTCATCGCTGCGATTGAGCAAATCTTTGATCTTGGCAAGTTTCCCAGCTTCGACTTGTGCATTTCCTGCCGCCCTATCGGATAGCAAGTAAACCGCTTCGGAGTTTTGAGTCCACTCTTCAAATAAGCTAGCCGCCCGTGTCTGCTGCAGGGGAATGCCCATCTGCTTGCTTTGGGCTTCGGCCAGTAAAGTGAGCTTGGCTATGAACTTACCCGTCTGCTCGTCATTTAAGCGCATATGCAGCATGGCGAGAAAGGTTTTGGCAAGTGCTTCATAGGGATTTTGGATCTCGGCCGATTCCTTAGGCTTACCACTCCCCTCGTGTGGGCGGACGAATTCACCCCCCCCCTTCGTTTAGATGGGCCATAAGCCACCCCCACAGCTTTTCCTTTACCAATGGCTTTGGGCAAGATATGGCAGATGAGGCCCACGACTAAGCCAATTTCGCCCCGTTTGGAGCTGGCCGCGACGAAATCGGGAATCCCCCTCGCGTAGGTCCCGCAGACATATTGCACAAAATCCGCCCGGTGGGGTTCGTCAATGCATAGTGGAGTATAGCGGCTCATCCATTCAGCCACGCGGAACATAATTTCACGGCGATAAAGCTCTTCCGAGACATAGCATTGCCCATTTTCTTGTATCTGTAAAAGCCTGGCGATTTCCGGACAAGCCGTGAGGCAGCCCACGCATTCTTGGATGATGCGCACAAAAGAATTGGGCACGCTCTGCTTAGATCCTATGGGATGGTTCAGTTCATCGTTGCGCTTGAAGATCAGATGGGGTTCATCCACGTTGCCTTTACTAGCTAGCCTAAATTTTTGCAAAAGCTTGGCAAAGGCAAATAGCTGCCGCTTAGAAGGCGCATCCTGCACACCGCGCGCGCCTTTATCCAAAGACTCGATGAAGCGCAGCTCGAGAGCTTGAAAGTCCTCTTTGGTCATATTTATGGGTTCGCGCCTATAAATCGCCCGCTGCAGCCAACGCAAGTAGGCCCATAAATCGCCTTCCGAGAGGCTCTTATTGCGCGTAAAGCGCACGGAGCTGGAATCTTGGCAAAACAGCTCTTTGGCCTGATAAAAGGCCTGTTGAATATTGGTTTGGGCTAAGGCTTTGGGAAAAATATTGACCACGGCCTGTTTGCCATCCGCCGCAAAATAGCCGGTAGTGGGGCTGCCAAAAATGGTCTTGCCGCTGCCCGGGATAAGCTCCAAAACAACCTGCGGATCATCTCCATGCAGCATGCGCGCGTATTGGCTGACCTGCTTTTCCCACAACATCATCCCCATTTTGTATTCGAAGGCCAGGTAGCCGCGGATGGCACGCCCAGATGCGCCTTCAAAAGAGTAGGCGCGCGTTCTAGATAGCTCGCTTACCAGCTCTGCCAGGCCAAGCGCGCGCTTTGTGGGGGCGATTTCTTGCATGGCGCTTAGCAATTTATCTGATAATTGGCGACAGCGCTGAACTTGGTGCAAACGCGTGATTTTGATCAAATGCGTGTAGAGCATCAACTGCAATTTCTGCTGGTGGAGCAAGCTATCTTCGCCAGCAGGGGCATTCTCCCCTTCGCCTCTGATAAATGCCGCAAAGATCTGCGCAAAGTCTTGCGTAGGTTGTCTCTGAAGCCTGGGAGCTTTCATCCGTTTGGCCAGCGCCAAGCCATCGCCACTTTTAGCGGCATTTTCGCCCCTATTAGCGTGCCGATGGCAGTTGACCAAAGACTCTATGGCCGCCCTTTCGCTGACAATTTCACTTTCCATCTGGAAGACAGCCTTTTCCAAGGCCTCTTGCAGGGCAAACAAATCCGCCGCGCCCTTCAAACTGTAGGTCTGCGCGCTAACTTTTGGGCGGGCATGGTAATCTTTCAGGCTCTGGTTGATTTGCAAGATCCCTTCCAAAGGGCTTTGACTGGCAATCGAAACGGATTGCGGCTCAGCCGCAAGGCCCGTGGAATTATTCGCGGAGCTGTCTGAAACAGATTTATCCTGGACGAAGTGCTTATCCAGCAAAGCGCTAAAAAACATTCCTAAAGCCCTGTCCATGCGCTCCAATTGAGACTGCAGTTTTTTTGATAAGGGACCATCGGAAACTTGGGAAGCGTCCTCCAAAGACTGGGCTTCTTGCGCGCAAAGCAAGTTCTTCTGCTGCACTGCATGCCTCACTTTCATGCCTTTCCAACACCAGGCGGCAGCTATTCTAGCGACTGGACCTAAAGAGGAGCCTGTAACTGCCCATACAGTGCCGTTGATGGCCAGCTGTGTGAGGGTAGAAGACCAGGCATGCTCTTTATAGCGCTTAAAGGCCTGCTGCGCCACAGCCACGGTTTCAGGAGCCAGGTTGACCAAAGTGGCGTACTCGCGGTTGTAGCTGCTGATCCAAGCATCCATTTTCTTTTGCAAGCCGGCTTTTGCCTGCAAAACACTTTCTTGAGCACTTTTATCTAAAGTTAAAATCTTTTTTTCTTCGCGGTTCAGCTCTATCCACAGCATTTCCAATTTCAGGGCCGAAGGAGAATTCCGCGGCGGACCGCTCTTAGCAATAAAAAGCAGGCTCATGAGCATCAGGGCGTCTTGAGGATGGGCCGACTTGCCATTAAAAAAGCGCAGGGTGCGCAAAAAGGCGTCAGCCTTTTTCTCAAAGAGCTTATGGAAAAGCTTTTGCTCAGCTGGAGCATCGAGGCTGCACATAGGGATTTCGCGTCGCGCCAAACGGTAGTAAAGCGGGAAATGCTGCCTGATCAAGACAGGGGTAACCTCAAACAGGTGCACAGGTAGTGATTCCAAGGGCAAAGGCGTACAGCTGCTGCGCTGCAACTCAGCAAAAAGCGCTTTGAAGTTGCTTTCCCGGCCATGCAAAACTGGGCGATTTAACCACCCTGTAACTTTCCCCAATAAACTCGCAGCGCCACGCCCTTTAGAATCTATGGAATCGAGGTTCAAAAGCGTTTTGCCTCTGACAAGTTCTTGCAGAAAGTCTTCCATGCCGCGCGAGGAGCGCTCGCCTGGCAACGCATATTTTTTTTCTAGGAAGATATAACGCTCGGCTATATTGGGAAGCATTAGTAAATTTTGAGCTATGCTGTCCATCTCTAAAGAAGAGAGCCGCTCTAAGACCGATCCTAGGAAGGAGGACCCATCTGATATAGCTTTGGACAATGTAGACCGACGGGTTTGCAGTAAATGCTTATTTTTGTGGGCAATGCCCTTGAGGGTGAAGAGCTCATGGTATTCTGTCACTTCGACTTGGGAGGGACTCTTTTTCAGTGCGCCATCGCGGTAAAAGCGAGAGTAGGTAGCCTGAATAGCCGCCCACGAAAGCAGGGAAAGTTCGGCTTCCACACCGTCATGCGCGCTATCACCAGCCTGTAAGCTCCGATTTTCCTCGCGAATGGCAAATAGGCGCAAGCCCATGCGCGCATGCTCTAGATCACCACTAAGCACAAGCGCCACATCCAGCAGGGCTAAAGTATGCAAGACGGGCTTTGTGTAGGCCTCTTTGCGTCCCATTCCCTCTAACATTTCCATATAGTACAAGCTGCTTTTCAAGCTGCCTTGAGCTAGGTGATAGCACATCAGATGGATGATGGCTTCGGAATGGGAGCTGGTTAGGCGCCCTTGTCCATCGAGTTCATAGGTGTAAAAAAGCGCATGTGCAGCACTTGGTTGCCCATTAATAGTTTTAGAGCCCGAGTCCTCTTTCACCAAATAGTGACGCAAGTAATTGCCCAGCTGCATTTCCATGAACGCCGAGGTTGAGATCTTGAAGAAGCGCTTGAGCATGCCGCTTAAAAAAGCTGCGCGCAGTGCATCGGCGGTCAACAAGATGCGTTGCTCTCCCCGCGCGTTATGCAACAGCAAATAGCTGGCATAGGGAGACAAAGCCGACGCATAAGCTGAAGGCCTTTGCTCTTTAGCTATAAAGAATCCGGGAAGAAAATCACGGCAGACAGCTTGCCGCTCCCCCTGCACAACTTGAATCTCAAAAGCTATTTTGAGAGCCTCCAATTTAATTTTGGCAAGCACCTGCGGCGTCTTGATGTCGGCGAAAGCCTTGATTGTGGAAAGCGGCTGAAACCAGGCAAGAGGTCCCAAACTATGCGGCATAACTGACAAGTCAACCGGCTCAAGCAGCTGCGCATGGTCGATCTCTGCTTGGTTCACCAAGCTAAAAGCCTGACTTTTCCATAAAGCGGCGCCTTCTCCATTTTCTGGCAGATTTGCGACGGCAAAAGTAGAGGCTTTAAGTTTGCCCTTTTCCAAAGTGAGCAAGCGCTTATGTGGAGCGGAGCTGTCTTCCATCCAATAGGTCAGATGCTCGGTGGCCTCTTGGGAAGTCATATCCGAAGGCTTGACCCAATAATACTTGCTGCCTGCCTCACTCCTATAAAAACGCCATATCTGTTTTTTAGGCAAAAACTCAATGTGCATATTATGCAAAGGGAAAGTGTACTCTCCGGACTGAAAACGGCCTAAGGGCGGTGCTGTAGGGCCAAAGATCTCCTGTAAATAAGCGCTGAGCTGCCTTGTTTGCTTTTCATCTTGCTGAAAGGACACCTTTTCTATGGCTCTCTTTGTGTGCGATTTAAGCAGTTGCAAGCTCACAGGACCGCATTGGTAACGGGGATAGCGCCCTTCCCAAACAGCTTGAGCATTATCTTTGGTGAAATAGCCGGCCTCAATAGCTAGGGAAGTCAACAGGCGGTTGCGCAAGGGTGCATTGTCTTCAAAAACCTTGGCCAAAGTAGGCGCCCACAGCCATTGCACATCCAATGCGAGATGTCGCAATTCGTCAATTTCCAGACCGATCTCTCCAAATACATCGAGAGGAAACTTAGCCAGGTGCCCAAGAGCCCAGCAGAGATCTTCTATCACCTGCCGCCGCAGATCATCAGAAGCGGTTGCAGGATCTTGCATCAAGTGCAACAGACACAAGAGATTGGCCCTATCGTGTGCACATTGTGCTTTGGCACTTAAATGCGGCATCTGTAAGATAAGCGCACGGAAAGCGGGAAAATTGCGGCTAGCGCCGGGTTGAGCTTTTTCACACTTCAGCTGCGCTAAAATGCCTATGCGCATCAGATCCAAAGCCACTTCCGCATGCCCACTATGCATAGCCAAGGCCTGCTCAAAAAATTGACCCAAGGCCCTGCTAAAGCCCGGAGCTTCTTGCAGCTGCTGTTCCAAAGCGCCATAATGCAGCAATATCCAATCCAAAAAGGTGCGCATCTCAGAATGCGCCAATTTTTGAGGATGCTCGGCCAAGAAGGAAGTCAGCCGCGCGATGCGATCGGCTTTTTGAATCCAGATCAGTTCAATTTCTATCCTTTCCTGTGTGGAAAAATCGCTAAAAAAAGAATCTTCTGATGCATGAAATCCAAAACAATCTATATCCATTCCTAACGACTTGAAAAACCCGTCTCCCCGCTTTACCCCCTGGATAAAGGTTTGTGGCGCATTTACCACCTTACTCGAAATCGATGTTTTGTTATTGAGATGGGCATCTAACAGATGCTCAAAACTAACTGTCTGTCTAGAATGAGAACCGTAATACAAATCTCTTAAGTTATGCAGATCAAAGTCACTCACTTGCCCAGACATTACCCATTTTTGCTTATCGAGGCGGTAGGGTAAAGTATATTGTCTACTAGGCGTATGGGAAGATCGCCAGGCTTTATAACTTATAGGGCGCGAAAACAAAGATCTAAAAACTTCCACTAACTTATTGGGAGGAACAGTGGGTACTGAGTCTGTTTTTTCTGAGAATTCATAAGCATCGAGATCAAATGAAGCACGGCTTGAAGATAAATTTTGTTCAAAGGTATTTTCCAAAGCTCCGTTCATGAATGCATTCATTACCCGCAATAAATAAAAAGGCCTGGGAAGAACGCCCATGCGAGGATTGCGCTTCACACCATCCACTTCTTCGCCAAACAGTTTTTCAAGCGCAACTTGCCCGTGCGCAGTGTCTATTTTTTTCCCATCTTTTTCCCAGCTTTTTAAAGCGCGGTCACAGTAAAGTGTGGTCAATTTTTCAATCATAGACGCATTTTTCCCTAAGAGGCACTCCAATTTGACAGCAATGGCGGGATGGGTGATGAGCTGCTTATAATACTGAGTTTCTAGGGGGGATCCACAGCTAGTTTCGGTAATGACGAGGCGTGCATCAAATTTTAGATTGCGGTGTGGTGTATAAAAGAGGCTATGCCTAGCCGCCCCATCAATCTCTTTGTCACTGTATTCTTTGAGCGGATCGATGCCAAAATATGTGCAAACGCGCTGCATCTGGGCAGCTGTCTGACTATCAAGCAGCCTGCGCTGCAGACTGCTTTTCCAAAACGCCAAAGCCCAGGGCGTCACGGCATAGCCATCCAATTGGCTCTCAGGACAACGTCTGGCTAGTTTGTCCAAAATGGCATAAACCGTAGCAAGGTTTACAGTGACTAGATTAGTTTCTTCATGTGAGATATGCTCGTGAGGTTTATGCATATATAAAAAGAGGGCCAGGTGTGCCAACTCTTCCATACATGCACGTTCATCGCCTATATGGCTCCACAAGTCATCCCTTCCACCCGGCAATGGCACGGGCAAATTTCGCATGGCCCGGTTGAGGTATCTAAAGGCATTCCCTTTGAAAAGCCCAGGTACACCTTTAACTTTTTCTAGCCATTCTCGCATTTGCTTCAAGGCATTTTCTGAGGTGATACTCACCACCAAAGGAACAACTGGGATGTCAAATAAACCATTAACTGCCGCCACTTCGGCAGATTTATCCGCCGCAGCCTGAAAAAGTTTTTTGGGCGCGAGATCTGAAGGCGAGGAGGCAGCTGAAATCCCCCCTGTTGTCGCCACAGGGGTAGTCACAGCTTGGCCATTGGCCGTCACAAACTGGAAAGATCGGCCGCGATAGGCGGGAATGGTGCCGGGCAGCTCGTAGCCAAGTTTTTCCGAGCGCGACACCTGTTGCGAATATTGCTGCATCAACTTAAGAAAACCATCTATTTGTGCTTTGGTGAGCACCAGGCGCACACAGGCCCAAGCGAACAAGCGGCGTGCGGCGCGCTCCAGACTGCGCAGCGGCCCTGGGAAGCACCAGATAAGCGCATTTAAGAAGATGCGCTTAGCCACACTGGCCACCCACAGCGAAAGCGATCTAGCCATATTTAAAACTAACAATCCCAACCTGGCCACCCGCCAAATTTTGCGCAAGGGATCATGTGCTGGCGGCCATAGCGGCAGGCCTATGGAGCGCCCAAGCAATTTTCCGATAGACTCCCTTTTAGGCAGCTTCGCCGCCTCGATGGCGAGCTCCTGGGCTATATCCCCAATGGCCTTTTCAGCAGCTTTGCCCAGCGCCCTGGAGGCGATGTCTTTCAAACCCTCTACGAGGTAGGGCGAAAGATCCCATTTTCCCAAGATGGTACGCAGAATCTGGCGCAGTTCGGGAGGCATGACTGGAGCTTTTGGCTCATCACCTACCGGATTCAAATCTATCTTTTCAACCGCCTCAATAGCTTCTTGAGTAGTATCGTAGATAGCTCTCAGCTGCTCAACAGGCAGGCCGCCGGCTTCAAAAACATCTGCCGCGCTGCGCGCTAAAGTCGTGGCACCCGCATGCATAACCTTGCGAAAGCTATCTTGCCGCAAACTATCGGGTTTAGATTTCACTTGTGTCCACATGTCTAGCAGGGCAAGCTTTTGCCATCCAAACCAAAATGAACTTTGCTGCGCGCTGGCTTTTAAGTGCAAGCTCTGCGGCAAAAAGGCCTGCAGGATACCCCAATACCCATGTGCTAAGTGCGCCGTGGCGCTATATAAGACAGGGTTTGCATCCGCTGTCACTTGCGCCTCAGACAGAGGAGCTAGCAGGGCAAGCTGCAGCTCTGCTAATGTCGCAAAATAGCTGGCATCCCACTGGGGAAAAACCTTATAGGCAAAAAGCGTGAAGAAAAATTCTCTATCCAGCTGCTTAGCAGTAAGCCCTTTGTACAGCAAAGGCACCAGGTACTTCTCCCCTTTTTCCGAGATGGGGAGGGGGCGCAGACTCTCCAGCGCAGCTCCCGAGGCAAAGGCGGCCAGGCTAAAGGAGCCGTCGGATTCCTTGGTGACTTCTATCCACAGGGGCTGTTCGGCAGCGCCAAGCTCTCCTAAGCCCGCCAAAGAAATCAGCGAGGGAACCTGCTCGGGCAGATCGTAGGTGAGGTCCGTGAAAGCGCCATTTAACGCCTGGCGGATTTCTGCAAGCTTAGCGCCAGCCAGTTTTTTGAACTCTTCTTCCAGTTTTTTTCCAAAATTACCTTCCAAGATGGCCTGTCTAATGGCCATGGCCATGCCCTCTGGCAAGGCGTCGACAACTCCTTGAGATAGCTGCTGGGTATAAAAAGAGACTACATATTCCATTCCGCTCCTAAGCTTTTCTGCTGGAGCTAAGGCGATCTTTTTCCATAGGGGCGAATCGTTTTTTTTCAGCGATGTCTGCAGGCGCGGCAAGAAGTGGCCTATCAGCCCTTCACGCAAGATATTTTTGATGGCGGCAGGTCCGCTTTGGGGCACAACGGCTTTTAATTTCGCGATGATTTCGGGATTGAATCCGCTGAAAATATCAAACGATAAACCCGATAGATGTACCTGTTCAATAAAGCTAGAGGTTTTTTGCAGGAGATCGGCATCTATCACCCCCTTTCCAAAAATGGTATCGGTTTCAGCAAGGAGTGCTCCTGCCCATTTTACCGGCAATTTTAAATTAGTTGGACGGGCAGGCGTTCCGGCAAAAATCAGCCGTTTTTGGCCTGTAGGCATTTTTAAAAGGTCTTCCAAGGTACTTTCAGCTAGCTGTCTAAGCGCGTGGCGCGCGCTTTCAGAACTGCCAGCTTTGCCAGCAGTTACTATCTGCTGTAGCTTTTCCTCGGTCTGCCAGGCCCGATCGAGCAAGCTGGCGGTCTGCCCTGCTACATCTGGCGGCACAGCACTTAGGGTCTGGCGCAGATAGCGCGAGGCAAAGGCGAGCAAGGCAGAAAGCGGCGCGCGGCTGCGTTGCTGCGGATTGAGCAGCGTTTCGAATAAAGCGCTATCCATCCCCTTTTGTGCGGCGGCATCGCTCGGCAAGGCCGCCAGCAAAGATGATCTATACTTTGGGGATACTGCTACCGCGAAAGGCAGCTGAGCTTTAGTTGACTTAGTTGACAAGGAAACGCCAAGCGACTCCGCGGCGGCAGCGGCATCTGACACAACGGCTTTTGCGTGGGAGCGCTTTAGGGCATAGAGTTCGCTCTGCTGCTGAACGGAAAGTGCAGATCCTTGTCCCTCTAATAGGGAGTTCTCGTGTAGGGCCGCTTGAAAAATGGATCTCCAGCGTTTTTCGGTATCTCTCTTCCACAACGCTTTGCGTATAAAGGCGGTTATCTTTCCCTCGGCAGAATGCAATGCAAGCAACTTATCTCCCCAAAGGCGCGGCACGCAAACGCTTTTGAGGCGCTGCTCCAACGTTTGCTTGGGCAAGAATGGCCCAAATTGAGCAGCAGAGCTTAAAATTAGCTGGCGATTTTTGTCGAGCACAGAACTCATGTAACCCCTATCTTAAGTGAGGTGCATCAAAATACCGCACTCGCTTGTTATAATAAATATTATATTACACATCAACCTATCCCATGATAATAGCACTATAACATTAAGATTCGTTAAAGACTGAGATATTGCAATTTAACAGGGGAAAGGATTCTCATCCTCTTTGCGCCTTTGGGTTTAATTTCCCTTCCTTATTCCCTATGCCCCACAAAAAGTATAGCACATTTAAAGAGAAATAATATATACGTTTGCCATGTTTCGACCTAACTTTGACTTCATGATTATACCAGAGAGAGGGTGATTTTTAGCTTTTCAGCTGCGCCAAAGCCCCGGGGTTAAACAATCATAAGCGGGTTAGTATTGGGAAATATGAACCCGCTTATGATCGTTTAACCGCGGGACTTTCGCGCTAGCCGAAAAGCCAAAAATCACCCGCTCTCTGGTATACATTTGCAAGACAGCAGCATTATTTGAAAGGATGCTTTTATGACGACATTTTTAAATAGACAAAGTCCTTTTCCGATTCAACCTTTACTGCTATCGCGTGTATCTTCCCGCGCGTTTAGTACGGAACGTTTAACTGAAGATGAATTGATGCAGCTTTTTGAGGCGGCGCGGTGGGCACCTTCTTCTTACAATAACCAACCGTGGCGTTTTATCTATGCAAGGCGAGGAGAAAAAGAGTGGGATGTGTTTTTTAATGTGCTCATAGACTTCAATAAGTCGTGGTGCCAAATGGCCGATACCCTCGTATTGGTGGTTTCGCGCAATCTCTTCGAACACAACAACCAACCCGCCCCCACGGCACAATTTGACACTGGTGCCGCATGGATGAGCCTTGCCTTGGAAGCCAATGCCAAAAAACTGGTGGCACACGCCATGCAAGGTTTTGATTATGCGGCCATAAAGGCCAACCTGCAAATTCCCGACACCTTTACAGTCGAAGCCATGATTGCCATTGGCAAACCAGGCGACAAAGCCGCACTTCCGCCTGAAATCCGCGAAAAAGAGGTGCCTTCTTTGAGAAAGCCCTTAAGCCAAATAATCTCGAAGGGAAAATTTATCTTTACATAAAGCCCACAGTGAATGCAGCCCTCGAGCCTCGGGCTGCGCTCACTCCACAACAAAATCAACACCCTAGCTCTGGACTACATACCCCCTCCCCCAATAGTGTTACACACATCTTTTGTAAAAGTGCAGCTTGTCAAGAAAAAAACACATAAAGATGTGTGTAACTCTTTGTCTTTCAGGGGACATAAATTAATACGATCTTTTTAAGAAGGTTATAGTGTCGGATTATTCACCATACAGCACGCCTACAGCGTGCTGAATTTCGCTCCATTCACCTAGGGCGATGCCCTAGGCTAATATGAGAAAGGCCTTCAGCCTTTTATGAAGAGTAATGGAAGCATAATCATGATATGTCCTAAAAGGCTG
This sequence comes from Parachlamydiaceae bacterium, assembly GCA_003164155.1. Classification (GTDB taxonomy): domain Bacteria; phylum Chlamydiota; class Chlamydiia; order Chlamydiales; family Parachlamydiaceae; genus BOG-1457. Next base: position 13,150 of record PLSG01000495.1, read on the forward strand.
AAGGCCTTTCTTATATTAGCCTAGGGCATCGCCCTAGGCGGATGAGGTGAAATTCCGCACGCTGTAGGCGTGCTGTATGGTGAATAATCCAGCACCTCAGACCCGCTTAAAAGTGGCTGGAAAATGGTCTTTGGGAGCTAATTGACCCAAATCAGAACTCGGGAACTGAAATTTTGTTGGTACACTTACTTAGATATGAATGAATTTATCTCGAGAAAAATCAAACAATCGCACACCCTANNGCGGTTCCTCCGCCGGAACGTGAGGTTGAATTCATATAAAGAATCTAACTGCGATAGCAGTGTAAGAGTGTTACCACACCTTTGAGTCCAGCGCCTCTCGCTCTAATGCTAAACTGGTATCTAAATGAACCGCTCTTCTGAAACACTTTGAATATCTTTCATAAAATGCAATAAATCACTTGCATATCTAATCAAAAACAAACACGCGCATTTTCAATTGAAAATAAAACACACAAACGCCATAATGCATACAAAAAAACTCCCTAAACAACAACTCATCTTAAAATAACAATGACACATTCTTTTAACCATCTTATTTACTGTCCCGTACCTCCAAGCTCCCCTTTGCCCATCCTTCCTTCAGAAGGAGGCATCCCATGCATTCCCGTGGTTCCCTATGAAGAACCTTTAGGTTCTGAAGAAAATGCCCATTTGGGGAGACTTCGGAAAAATACTTTCAAGCTAACCGCTGATCAAGAGCTATGCAAGCAGCACAGCATATCTTGTAAAGATTTCACTTTCACTCCAGTAGATTTTGCCACACATCTCCCCGATCGCGAAGCGTGGATTATAGGTTCTCAAACGCGTCCCTCTAGCATTCCCAAACACGACATCGACATCCGCTTTTATCTTGAAAATCCAGCTCAGCGCTTTGCTACCAAAGCAGCCTTGCTGCAAAAAATAGAATCTATCATCGTTGGATTCATCCAAGGCATGCATAATCAAACCGCTTCTTCTTCGTCCCCTGCAGAATCTATGCTTTTAAAAGTCTTCGGCGTGAAGATTCAAATTTTTGGACTGCCTGACCATGCCCACCGGCCCAGCTGGGCATTGATACAATTAGGCGATGTGCAAATCAACGCCATTTACCGCACAAGAACACATAGCCTCAGTAGCTCTACAGGCGGACAATGGAATATTTTGCGCTCTGTAGTGCGCTGGACAACGGGCCACAGCTTTGCGCTAAATTCTCATGCATTTACTTTAGCCAAAAATCAGGCCATGCAGCGCATTTGCCATATTCTCTATCCCCAGTTTACCCACAACTTGCTCTATCGCATCATGCTCGAAGCTAGCCATGGATCTATCTTTTTGCCTGCAGCAGAGAAGTCGAGCTCCTTATTAGCTGTGGCCTTGGATAAATTCTTTGTCGAACATGCCCTCGATTTTAAGCTGAACGCCCCCATCGTGATCACTAAGAATCTTTTGCGCTATTTTAAAGAACATGCACGCACTCCTCACAAGCGCCTAGCCGACTTCATCTACCTTTTATCCTCTTTGCAGCATCAACCTCAGGCATGCGCCCTTTTATGCCAAGCCTTTCTCGACATCGCCAGACAACACGACAAAGATGTACACATCGCCAGCTTGGCTCCTTTTGCAGAATTCCTCTGCAAGCATGCCACAGAAACTCCCGCCTTTTTAGCTGTGCTGTATGGATTATGTGTGTGCTGTAAGTGGGCCAACCAGACCGAGGGCGTTAAAGGGGAAATCGGTGCTTACACGTTTTCCTTTGCAGAAAAAGAGCGCGCATTTTTTACTTTCAAAGGCGCTTTTTTTGCTTTACCCGCGGATTATCCCTCTATCCTCGATCTTTCCCATATGCTTCTCACCAATTGGATGACCATCTTTAAACACCCCGAAAGCACCAGGTGTTTGCAAGGATTATTTGACTTGTTAGAACTATCTTCTGTTTATCTGCATGCCGACCCATCCATTTCTTTAAAGGCAGTTAAAGCAGCTCTTTTACTTGGCGCACAACAAGCGCATGTCCGGCAAATAGTTGACCGCTTCCATGGCCCAGGGGCGGCAGAAGCGTGGTTTCTGTGGCTGAGAAATCCAGAGTTGAGAAAAAAAGACTCCAAAGAAATCAGCAGCGAAGGGCAGCGCTTATTAACTCGCTTGCGCCAAGTAAGCGAAAGCTTCGAAAAACAAGGCCAAGTCGAGATCGCCATGTGGTTTAAAACCCTTTGCAAGCTGGGAGACACTCCAAGTAGAACTGAGGAGTTATTTAAACTATTAAATAATCTATGGTCACATATTCAAGCCCTCTCCAAAAAAACTGAGCTCTTCGAGTCTGTGAAAAGGCCGTTGAATGACTTCCTCCGCTATTATTTAGGCGTACTTGAAAAACAGGTGCTACCGCCTGCTTTACCGGCTTTGATGAACGACTTTTACTTTTCTATTCAAGACTTTCTCAGTAGAGAGGTCAGGCTCAATTTCTTTTTCACCCTTATGGTCACTTATGAAAAAGAACATCCGCAAATGGCGCAGCGCCTGATCATGCACGGACTGCAAAATGCCTTCTTTTCAAACGCCGACCTATGGCTTACAGAGTATTACAAACTATTTTCTTCGACCGATCCCCTAATGCTTAGGCAAGTTGTCCAACTTTCTGGAAAAGCTCTGAAAGATTCCGCAGATGATAAAGTTAGATTGGAGTGGCTCCCCCTCTTAATGCAAAAATTGTTTGAGGCAAAGTGCTACAGTGATGCGTGTGCTCTCCTATTGCACATACGCCATCACGATAAAGCCCTACTGAAGTTTTTCTTAGAGTCTGAGAATCACCAAGGCTTTCGCAAGCAACTGCTTGAAGCTGCTTCCTTAGACTTGCGAGCTATAGAGCCTGAAACTTCAGAAAATGCCTATCGCGTCCTGTGTTTAATTTTGTCTGGCACGCCAGCTAGTGCCCTTGTCACCGAGATTAGCCAAAGACTCTCCTTGGAGATCTCCGAACGCTTTCTCAAATCTGACATCCCCAAGCCCAGCATCGCGGTGCGCTACAATATGCTNNCATCAGCTACTCTATGCTCAGGGGGTGTTTTCCACAGATACAAAGATAGCCTGCTTTCGCTATCTTATCTTAAAATGCCTGGAAACGCGAAAAAAACGTCCACATAGCCGTGTGCAGACTTCTTATCGCTCCATGGCTGTGCGCACGTTAAAAAATCTGGCAGCGTCTGCTATCTCGCTCTCTTCTGAACTCGAACTAAAGCTTTCTGATCTATCTTCTTATAAACATGAAATGCAAAAAACATTTCTTTTGCGCATGAAAAGTGCCCTTACACGCAAAGTTACCCACTTCCATTTTTTAGGGAAGGTGCTGCTGGAAAACATCCTTTCGGATAAATCTCCCAAAGAAGGACTTGGCAGACTTCTCTCTAGCCATCTGACAAAAGAGGAATTTTCTGAGGCGTTTTCTGCTTTTGTAGTCAGCTTAGACCCAAGCCTAGCCGAGCATCCTGTTTTTAAAAGAGAAACTTTCCTCCCTGACTCACTAGAAAATATTGAAATTCCTGAAGCAGAAGAAAAAGAGGTTAAAAAATCCGCTGAAAAAGCAGATCCCCGAGAAGACGCCTTTATCGAGGGTATAAACCCTAAGCAAAGCGATGCCTCACCGCATTTTGTGCGCATGCGCAGGGTGATTGCCTGGCTTTTGAAGCCCACCTCACCTAAGGGAAAGACCTTTTCGGAAAATCTTTTCCACAGCCGCTTGTTTATTGTCAATTCTCTAACCCATGGAAAAAAGCGCTTTTTAGCTCTACCAGCAGAGACCCGCCTAAGCCTTGCCCAAAATTTGCTACAGGCGATTAAAAATATTTCCGAGATGCCTCGTCAAGGTGCTAAAAATGAAGCCTATGAGCTTTTCGCTTTTTGGACTATCCATTCAGCGCAATATTTTACACCTCTGAATCCCGAACATGCGGATCTATTCGCGCAAGATTGCCTGAAGATTGCTTCTACCCTTACACAAGAACTCCTATTTAGGGCTAAAAAAGAACCGGAAAAAGTAAACACCAAAGCTTTGCATTTTTTGACGTTTTTTTTGTTGAATTTAAATTTAAGCAGCGGTTTGGCCTACGAGCTTTTAATTCAGACGATTGCCTTACTGCCGAGAAAACCACCTTTTGGGCTGGCTTATCCCCAGGCCGTAGAAAAAGTGCGCCACATGATTGCCCAGGCCAAAGAGCCACATACGCGTGCACTTTTACAAGAAACCGTATTAAAACTCATCCAAGAAGGTGTGCAACCTCATACGAAAGACTACCTATCTCTAGCTATTCAATTGTGGGGAGAGGTGCTTAGCCATCGGTTGATCATCGCAGACCATTGGGAACCCGTCGGAAAAATGCTACAGCTGCTAACGGACAAGCTGGCCAATAGCAAAACCCCTCTTCCCCAGGAAAGTCTCTGTCATCTCATTGTAGAACCCCTAGCCGCCACTCAAATGCTTTCCGCCTGCAGTGAAGCGACACGCTATGCTGTCTTGAGAAGCTTGACAGATAGTCTTTTTCCAGAAGCCTTGCCTAAACTATTGCCTGCAGTGAAAGATCAACTGGACTACTTATTGTGGAGAAGGTTATGCCCTGACATCACACCAGAGCAGTGCCATCTATTAGCCGAAAGGCTGCCCGATATTGCGGCCCTAGCTATCTTTCCCGACGAAATTTCCGCCAAGGTGAACAAGCACAGTATTCCAGGATTAGATACGGCGCTCACAAATTTACATGCCACATGCCGCATCTTTATCTACATGGGCTGCGGTTCGCTTGACCACCTTAACCAAGCCATGCAGGTGTATCAAACACTGGACTTAGATGAACAGCTCAAAATAGTATCTGCAGTACTCGAAGGCTTTTTTGCCTATCCAAAATTAGAAGACGTGGGAGGTGATAACTTGGGAAAAGTTACAGAAAGCCTACATCGATTAACGGAGGGAGCTAAGCTTACGCCGGATTTTTGGCAAAAAACTCTGCCTAAAATGACTTATTTTTTTGGTAGATTTAAAACAGCTCCTCACAAAGAGCAATTAGAACTACTCGAGCTAAATTTTCTAAGGCATGTGATAAATGATAATGTCCCCTTACCCTCCGTTAACTTAAAAATGCTCATCGTGAGACTGCTAGAGGTTGCCTTGACATTCTCAGATCTTAAGTCTACACAACTAGCCGGCAACGCGCTATGTCAACTTTTTGCTAATCTACCGTCTGATCTGCGCTTGACGTGCTTTGAAAATACCCTTGAGACATTTATCCTCCGAGAATTTGTCAAATCTAACAATATGCTCGATCAGCTAAAAGAAAGAGCTCTCAGGAGAACCTCAACTTTTTCACAGGATGAAATCGGCACCTTCTTCAATAGACTGCAACGTCTACTTATGCTAGAGACAATTATACCGATAGATGTGCCGTTCTTAAATAAATTGCTCGAAAGTTTTTTTGCCTGCGCTCAGAGTATGAACCACGCACTTTCTTTTTCGCAAATGAGCACATTATTGGATTTTGCGAGTACCGAAGGGTACTTTCGCCATCTAGAAAGCCAGAAAGCCCCTCCTTCGCTAGCTAATCTTCCCCACATGTATACCAACCTCAAAAATACTTTGATGGACCTGCATTTCATGACTTTAGATTTTAAACGCCAAAACTCATCCGCTCCTCTGGATACTCTAGTGTGGCTGGGAAAGCTGCGAAAGCTCTACCCAAAACTTGCCATGTGGCCAGGATATAAGAATATGACGGTAGCTGCTTTCGAGGCCTTTTCATGTATTTTTTTAAATGAAGATCCGCAAAAATCTAGCTTCAGCATGCAAGAGATGGAAGCCCTTTTCAAACTCGCCTGCCAGAAGAACGATAAAGAATTTGCTTATAGCTGCTATTCGTTTTTAATAGGAAATAGCTGTTTATACGCCGCCATTCCACACTTTATAAAACTTCTTTCTAAGCGAAAGCCACATGAAGTGAAAGCGTTCATGAAGTCAACTGACCCACATCCAAGGAAATTTGAATTTCCCCTGATTTTGGAAGGCGACTTTAAATATCTAGTGCGCACAGTGCGGCATATTTTCAAATCTTATGAAGATATGCAACAGCTATTAAAATATGTAGAAGATCCCGCTTATATCAGAGGGATAGCAGAAGTAAGCCTACAAGGCTTGAAAGCCGTTCAGCGCTGTCTTCTAGAATATAATAAGTTTCCAGCTAGGGAATTGGCATTGGCTTTTAGACGTCCTCTGAAAGGAGGACTGCATTGTATTCCTCTGCTACTAAAAGAACACTTATCAGCCAAAAATAGCTTATCCCCCTACAAAGCGGAACAGGTGATCAAACAATGCGCAGCATGGAAAACCTATTGGAAGCCCTTTTTAATAAATGCANNCTTCCTTACACGCCGGCAAGTGTGCCTATAGATATTCTATGCGGAGATATTTCAGTCCAACTTTTTGAGGTAAGGCAACGCGTGGTCAATTTATGGGAAGAGTATAAACCTTTTAAATCACCGCAAGTACAGCTACTGGACCAGAGCCTTACCTCTTTCATGAAAGGATATAATTTACTGCTTTTACCTGCCTGTAGAATAGATAATGCTGAAGCTTGCTATATTAACGCCTGTGACCTCACCTTGCAGATAGAACGCCTACGTAAAAAAAATCCGCCCCAGACAGGCGAACGCAAAGTTGAAGCTAACCCTACGGAGACCGCTATGTGGCAAACGTTAGAGAAGTGGGAGAGCCTAGCGGTGCACATTGCCGATTTAATAGCTGATTTATTTCAAGCTCACACTTTTTAGTGATTCCCTATCTTCCCCATCTTTTTTATCCTCTCCATC
>PLSG01000496.1 GCA_003164155.1 Parachlamydiaceae bacterium
CCGCATCGGCGATTGACCGGAGCCCACAGTGACCGCAAGTCCTGAGTCCTCGAGGGGCTAAGAGACCTGTGGGTATGCCAAGGAGATATCCAGAGCCCGGTAGAGCGAATGAAAATTATAACTAACTTGAATAAATTATATACACGCTTGTCCAGTTTTCAATCGCCCTACCGGGCTCCATATGGTTTCTTATCCTACCCACAGTTCATTTGCCCCTCGTGCCTCAGGGCTGCATTCACTGTGGGCTTCGTTCAGTCGCCGATGCGGCTCCCGGAAAAGGTTGTAATCCTTTTTTAAAATGCGCCTACAGAGCAATTACAGACTCAGTTTCCTTTGAAACAACAGGCTTTGGAGGCTATGTATCGCATTTTTTCAGTCGCCCGAGGCGGACTCTCGGAAATCAACCTTGAAATCCATACATTAACATTTCCTAAATGTATCTAAAACAAGGTTGATCTTCTTAATTTAACATCAACCCATTATGTTAACTTGATGCGTATGCCCCTCCGGGACTGCGCAGTGGGTTTCACCCCTACCGATCCTCTGGAGCTGGAAAAATATTGGACTTGAGCATTTTCTAAGCTCCGGAGGAGCGGTAGAGGTGAAGCCCACTGCGCAGCCCCGGAGAAGCCGAGAAAAAAATTAAGTAGTTTAAAGTTAACCACATGTCGATGTAACACATGATTAAATATCTAGTTTTTTTATGTTTTTCTAGCTTCCCGCGGAAAAGATNNCTTTTCGACTTTTGCAACTGCCTCATTCGGGGGTGAATAATTTAAGCGAACTATTCTTGTAAACCCAAATCAGGAATAAAAAAAATGCATCTAAACCCATTTTTAAGTATAGTGACTCCAATTTTCAATGGTTGTGCATATTTGAACGCATATCCTTAGTCACCCCACGCTGCCTGAAAAAGTGGTTAAAAGTTGACTATACAAGGCTTCCATCTGTTTAAAATGCATATCTTGAGAAAAACGGTTTTCCACCCAGGCTTTTGCTTGCAAAAGCTTGTCAGGGTCAGGCCCTTTTAATAACTGTCTAGCAATCGCTTTAGCTAAAGCTTTAGGGTCGTTGGGAGGCACCAGAGCCGCAAAGATTTTTTTTCCTATTTCACGGTTGCCCTGTACTTTGGTAGTCACTATAGGACGTATAAAGTAAGCGGCTTCTACCAGTGCCACGGAAAGCCCTTCTGAAAGTGAAGGCAAAACAAAAAGGTCGAAACTGTTAAGCCATGGAAAAGGATTTTTTTGACCACCTATGAGACATACCGTATCTTGCAGATTAAGTTCTCCGATCATTTTTTCTAGAAAAGGTCTTTCTTCTCCTTCTCCTATAATCACGACTTCGAGTTCTTGTCTAATGGGCAAAGGCAGGTGTGCGATAGCTTCTATTAAATGATTCAGACACTTTCTTTTGGATAGATAGGCCAGCGTGCCAATCCGCCATTTTTTTGATTTAGGAATGACTTCTTCTTGCGCAAGCTTATCAAGCTTACTTAGCTTATCAAGGCGCATGAAGTCACATCCGTTGTAGACGGTCTTAATTTTCTTAGCTTTCACACCTTCGTCAATCAGATATTGCCGCACATCGTTTGAGACGGCAAGCACGCGGTCAACGTTATTTAGAAAAAATACATCTTGTAGTTTCATCCAGGGCAGTTTATTGGGTGCCCAACCATGAACCGTGGAAATATGCGGAAGCAAGTTCCCATAAACATTTTTACACGCCAGTGCAGCCGCAAAACCTGGAATTGCCGCTTGTGAGTGAATAAGATCATAGCGCACTTTGGCTAATCCTTTTTCAAGCGTTTTGGCAGAATGGCTGATAGCATTAAAATCACGCGTATAGAGATCGTCGCATAAAATGATTTCAATACCTGCCGCATGGGCTTCTTCTATTAATAAAGATTCACTCCGAAAATTATCAAAATGCGCGGTGGCTGCAATGGTAACGACATGCCCCTTTTGTCTGGCTTGTTTAGCAAAATCTAGCAGAGCCCTACCAGGACCGCTATGCAGAAAAGTCATGATGTAAAAAAGTTTCAAGCGTTTTCCTCCTTGCTTACTTGCATAAACCCCTCACTCAGACTCAGGCTTCGCCCGTGGGTTTAGATTCATTTTTTTAATCCTGATTTGGGACTATTAGAATAGTTCGTTTAAATTTCGGATGGTTTTTTCTGCGGAATATTCTTGGCTCACTGTTAAATCTGCATATGGGCCTGTTAAAACTCTGACTGTATGAAATCCCATAGGCTTTATTCCAACAAAATCTTTCTTGGGATTATCCCCTATGTATANNGATGGTTTGGCATGCTCTAAACCATAAGCGTGGGTACAGACACATTTTTTTATCTTAGCCTTTAAGCCAAGGGCTAAAAATTTACTTTTCTGCACTATTTTATTTCCATCGGTTACAACGTAAAGGGGGATTGGCTGCTGCTGCAATCTTTCTAAGCAAAGCTCAGCTTCCCTATATAGCTAGATGTCCGGCGGATGAGCTCTATAATGGCTTAATCAGCTCGCTACTAGTTGCTTGGAATAGACCCCATGGCTTTTCAGGACGCGATCAAACACCTCGTTGCGGCTAATTGACAGTGCTTGGCACAATTCGCCTTCTATTTGCCCTTTGTCTATCCCTAGATAGGTATGCAGATATGCCCCAACAGCTTTAAATCCGCTGAATACAAATGAGATATCAGGAAATAATGTGTCATCTAAATCAAAAACTATGACCATGGTAGAATCCAATCTGCGGGATAGCGCACTTGTCTGACTTCTTGTTTCGTTCGCACAAAATGTCCCTTTGACAGAACTGTCTCAGTACTTTCCAGCATAAACCAGTAAAAGCTATCCAAGCCCACGGCAATGCTAGCCGTGGAAGCGCCCCCAAAACGGGGATTGCATTCGACGATTGCAAAGTTTCCTGTTTTTTCCTCGATCACTTGAATAATGGCGTGGCCGTACAGATTCAGATGGCAAGCTATTTTTAAGGCTAGTTTTTCCAGAGCAGGATAAGACTTTGTCGTAGTAATCTGCGATTCACCCCCAATCACTAAATCGCGTGACCGGCATACGCATCCTAGCACCTTGCCAGCTCTTGTGCGGTAAAGATCGATGCTCCATTCTTTTCCCTCGATGAATGGTTGAAAAATGGGATGTTTTAGCTCTTCGGCATGTTTCAGGGCTTTTTCCACGGTCAAATTTATCCCCAGATGCGCGGAGCCTGACCCATAGCGCTCCTTCACAACATATGCAGGGGCTCTGATCCCGCCGATGGATAAACTTGTGGGAATTGTCAGAAGATTATCCTGAGCAAGGCTTTGGGAAAATCTCCATTTATCTTGGCAAATTTCAATCGATTCTAAAGGCGATACCATAATGGATATGCCATGGCTCTGAAAAAAAAGGAGATGTTTGGCATAAAAGGCCAGATCTGCATCTCGCGTAGGTATAATAGCCCTCAGCCTATGTGTTTGACAGTATGCTAATATATCCTGGGCTTTTAAGCGCTCTAAGGAGGCTGAATGCCAAAATGCATCAATTGCATGCGCATATTGTCCAACGCATTCTTTGTCGGAGTCGGAACCATGCACGCGAGACAAGCTGCCTATTTTATGAGCGGCGTTCCTAACCGCCAGCAATAAGGGGATTTTTTTTGAAATGCTGGTGATAAGCACACCAAAATCCATTCCTAAACTTTCTTCTTCGTCCATGCATTGTCCTTTATGTTCTTCTCCACTTTATGAGCATTTGCTAAAACCTAAGCTACATATTTTTATGTTGTTCAAATTCGATGATCTGCGGGATAGCTTCCGCAGGCTTATGAAAAAAAGGATGTGTTATATACGAAGAATACAGGCTCATGTCCGCTTGTGAGCATTCGTATGGGATATGGCTTTCGACGGCGCGGTAAGCAAACGGGCCGAAGTGTTTTTTTAGTATGTCTAAAATCTCTTGAATAGTGTGCGACTGTCCACTGCCAATATTAACCGCCCCAGAAAAGGAACTCTCGGCAAGCTGATATAATGCATTAGCCACGTCTTCGGCGTAAACGAAATCAAACCGTCCTTCAGGGCAGTAGACCGCGATCTCTTCATGGTTCAGCAAAGCGCGAATCCATCGGGAAATAATATCGCGTGAATTTTTCCCGTAGCTTCTGAAAATGCGTGCACAGACGATTTGGAGGGCGGGGCGGAAATTTTTTATGAAAGCAAGTTCTTGTTCGTGCATCCATTTTGCAGATCCGCAAAGGTTTCTCGGTTTTATTGGAGAGTCCTCTGATAATGGCATAGGATTGTTTTGGGGGTGGGGAATAAATATAATTGGGGGTCATAAAGCAAATAGCTTGAGGCAAATATGATTTTTTGAATAGAGGGCAAATCCTTGGTAAGCGTCATCAAGTGGTGGCTTAGATGCACATTATGGTGGAAATTCTCTTCCCAGAACCCGGCTGTTTCTTCAGATCTTTCAAAAGTCGCGGCCAGATGAAAGTATATTTCAGGGGCAAATTTCGCAATTTCAAGAGCCGTCATGCTGATCAGATCGCCCTGTCTATAGGTAAGTTGAGGTAGATTCTTCCATTCCTCGGGACAGGGCTTAAGATCGCCAGTTAAAACAAGGCATCCTTGGCGAATTAAGACATTGACTAAAGCTGTGCCAATCACTCCGGCTCCACCGCTGACAAACACCTTTTTTTTATACTTTTCAGGCATAGTGAATACATCCATGCATTATAGAATCTATAAAAAGCCCATTGATAACCACATGCTCTTTCATGCGCCCTTCATAGATAAAATTTTGCTTTTCTAAAACTTCAATGTGTTTAGGGCGGATGGCAAACGTTTCAGTAAACAGGCGATGCAGATGCAGTTCCGTGAAGGCGGCTTGCTTGATGAGTTGTAAAAAGGCCGAAAAATCTCTTTCATATAGATCTGCCTTTTCCATGCGCTGCGGATCAACTAGAAAACTTACTTCGGCCCGTTTGGAGGTCCATGAAATATGTACAAGTCCTCCATAACCTATACAAAGCCCATCACATAAGAAACTAAAAAGAATTTGTGAGGGCGTTTGTTCGGCAAAAGATGGGATAATGACGGATTCAAAATATTGCTTCTGCATTTCGTCCGTCAAAGGGGTATTTTGACGCAATATATCCATTTGCGCATTGCGCCAGCGTTTGATATCAAATATATCTTGGCCGCGCAAGGGCACCAATGCATACGGAGGCGCCAAATAGGTCTGCTGTTTTAAGCAGGCATAAGTAAATGGATGGTCGCGCATTTTGCCTTTTGGTAGGAGGCTGCTTGTTTAAAACGTCAATTTCACTCTTGCCTAATATAGTTGTCAAGATAATATTCAGGACCCATAACATGCGCGCCTGCTTGA
>PLSG01000306.1 GCA_003164155.1 Parachlamydiaceae bacterium
GGCTCTATATGGTTTCTTATGCTACCCACAGTTCATTTGCCCTTCGTGCCTCAGGGCTGCATTCACTGTGGGCTTCGCTCAGTCGCCGATGCGGCTCCCGAAAAAGGTTGCAGTCCACTTTTGAAGTACTCCTAAAGCTGTTACAAGTTTGCCTTTTAAATGCTTATTTAAAATGCAGAATATGAGCCACCCTAGCTCAAATCCGTGTGATTTTATTACTCCAAAAACCCCACAAAATCAACATCTAGTCCTGGGCTACATGCCCCCCATTCGGGGGTGAATAAGATGCTTTCGCCCACAATTTTAATAGTGTACAAGTTTCAATTAGCCAAAGGCGCGAATGAGCGGATGTGATCCTCAATACATGCAATGCGAACCTCTGACCTCGAAAGCACCCTGGGTGATCCCGCCAGCCCCGTCGGAGTATCCGAAGGGGGCATTGCTGCCCAATGAGGCGACGCTGCCTGTATAGGAGACCCCATGGCCAGCTTCCTTAGCTACCAGCGGCAAGCCCACTTGCTTAGCATATGCTATGGCGTAAGTATTCAAGGCCAAGCTTAAAGAGGTATCACCCATAGAGTTGTAGTGCCTTTCGAGAAATAGCACCGGAGTGCCATTTACGCCATCGTATAGAGCCCTTAGAACCGCGCGAGCTTTAATTTTGGCATGCTTATCTTTGATTACCACGGCACAAGTTTCATAGTCGATCACATAAGCCAAAGCGCCTTTATTCAAAGCAGGGGTGCCGTCGATGGCTTGGCAGCCGCCTGATTCCTTAGCCAACAATAGCATATCCACGGGATCTCTGGTGATGCCTATTCTCCATTGCGCATAGATAACCTCTTTACCCATTTTAGACTGCATCATTCTATGCTCTGCCAAGCCCTTGACAAAGCCCTCAATATCTCTGATCCACTGCTCAAACCGAGCCCCCTCTTCCGCCTGCAACTTTTGTACAGATATGCGTAGCCCTTCTAGTAACGCGTCAACCTCTTTAGGGTTTTGGGGAGTGCATAACAACAGGCAATTTTTTTGGATAGTGAGATCGGGAGGGACCACAGAGCTACTAGAAAGCTCTACTTCATGCAACTCCTTCAACAACACAGACCCCTCGTCTGGTTTATTCAAATAGCGCTGCAGCAAAGGGAAAATCTTTTCCCATCCCGCGACATGCTTGTCACGCACGAGCGTGTTTTCCAATAACTGGTGAAACTGCATAGCAAATGGTTTGACACTCCCTTTTTCAGCCGGAAGGTATGCGCTCAAGCTGCATAAGGAAGGCAAATTCCCCCAGCTCTTTTTAAAGCACTCCCAATTCTCCATAGCCACTTTATTTCCTGCAGAGGCCCTTAGCAAAGCTTCCATACTTGCCATATGAGGGCTTTTTACCCTCAAGGCTTGCAGGGCTTCAGGGCCCTTGATAAAAGCCGTAACAAATGCTGCGTACACTTTTTTCATGGCCAATTTTTCAGGTTCTGGAAGGATATTGATTTTACCGGCATAGACAAACAGAGCTTCCGGATAACGCCCTTCCAGTGGCTTTTCGATGTTAGTGCTCCACAAAGTTCGAAACTCTTCTTCTATTTTAAAATCCGCTTCATCGAGCTCAAAAACCGCCATGATTTGCTTTTGAAGTGCCTGGCGCAATGCTACTAAAGAAAGAGAGCTATTTTCCGCAATTTCCGCGCCCTTATCGAGATTTAGCAACGCATTTATCAAGCGCATGCGTTCCATAATGTTTTGTTGTTTGAAAAAGATATTGTGCAGTATGGCGTCCTTGGCTTCCCTGGAATTGTGTATGTCTGACAATTTGATGATTTCAGCTTCCTTTATAGAATAACGCGTTTTGCCTTTTTCAGAAGTGATACCTTTTAAAGCTAGAAATTCGCTTATTAAGCGTGAACCTAGCGCCTTATTTTGTGCTTTGCATTTAGCGGCTTCTTCGTTTTGGGACTGCTCCTTAGTCCCTTTTTTTTCTTTGGTTTCCACTTCCCCTGCAACAGCTTTTCTACTGGGCAGTTTGTCAAGTAAAGTCAGGATGTCATCGCCGTGTTCGATAAACTGATGAACCAATATATTTTTCTTTTGATCTACAGAGAGGTTTGCCCGCCAAAGGCTCATCAGATTTATAGCTACCTGGCGCATTTTAGGCCCATCCTCAATGCGCGAGATTTTGTGAACTTGCCACGCAAAACTAGCGATAGCTGCGCTATTTAGACTATTCGAACAAGCTAAGGCCATAGGCAGATGATAAGGTCCCTTTGTCTCCAACCCCATAAAAAAATCCCATGCTGAAGACTCTAAGAAGAGCTGAAACAGGTTAGCTGCTATTAGGTCTCGCTCTTCCAGCGATCCCAAATGGATAAGTTGCAAGAAAATGTCATCTAGCTTTTGCAATTTTTCTTCCATCACTTTTCTAAGGATCTCGACAGAGGGTTTCTCACCTTTTTTCAGCATGTGAAAGGTTTGTTTCTCCACATAGATATGCACTAAGCATGCACAGCGCACTTGCTGGATCTCCACCCATTCGGTCATACGAGCTTTTAAGAAAGGAGCTGCATTTGTTTTCACATCCTCTAAAGTTTTTGGCATATAGCGGCATATATTGCACAAAAGAAGTTTCCAAAATTCTTCTTTAAAGTTCTTTTTTAAAAAGGACGCTACATCGCTCAATCTCAACATCGTAGCGCTCAAAAGGCCTAAGCTAAACACATAAAAAAAGTCAGTTTCATTTTTGATGCCGTATTTTCGCAAATGGCGGAATGTTCTAGAAGCTGAATTAGTTACAGCTATTTTAGCTATCTCCACCAAATCGGCTTGATCTTCAATGTCATAATTTGCAATATATTCCGAGACGTATTCTCCGTGTCGAATGGCTGCTATTTTAGCTATTTCTGCCCTGATGGCAGGGCTTTTAATCCTATAATTGCCTACATGCTGGGAGAGTGCCCATACCCCATTTTCTGCGCAGGTTTTGGCTATCTTAGTCAACACGGCCGGATCTTCGATTTCATAGTTGCCAATATACTGCGATAGATCAACTTCGCCACTTGCCGCGGCGATTTGGGCCAGCTCAATCAATACCGCGCGATCTTTAATCCCATAATGGCGTATATGCTCAGAAATACTACCCCCGGCACGCACAGCTATGGCCGCTATTTCTACTAGAGTTGACTGATCTTCGATGCCATAAGCACCAATATGCTGCGAGAAATCCCTTTCATTGCTTTCCGCGGCCATTTTGGCAAGTTTGATCAAAATGGCTTGGTCCTTGATTCCAAAATTGCGTATATGCTCAGAAATTCTACCCCCGGCACGCACAGCTATGGTCGCAATTTCTACTAAAGCTGATTGATCTTCGATGCCATAGGCGCCAATATGCTGCGATAAATCCCTTTCATTGCTTTCCGCGGCCATTTTGGCAAGTCTGATCAAAATAGCTTGATCCTTGATTCCAAAATTGCGTATATACTCCGACATGCCATTTGCAGAGGGCAAAATTATGAGCGCTAATTCTGCCAAAGCAGAAGGATCTTCGATGCCAAAGCAGCCCACATGCCTTGAGAAATTCCATGCATTGCTTTCCGCAACCATTTTAGCTAATTTAATCAAAACAGCTTGATCTTTGATTCTATATTTGCGGATATTTTGAGAGAGATTACCCCCACGCACGGCTTTGGTTGCGATTTCTGCAAGGACTAATGGATCTTCGATTTCAAAGTATTCAATTCCCATTGAGATATGTGCAGGGTGGGTTTCCGCAGCAATTTTGGCAATTTTAATCCTTGCAGCAGGATCTTTGATTTTAAAATGGCGCATGTACTCAAAACAAAGATGTGCTGGACTGCGGACAGCTATTTCCGCTATCTCCACCAGAGCAGATGGCTCTGTGATTCCATATTTGCAAAGGCTATTTCCTATTTGCAAACCACAATTTGCTGCGGCCATTTTAGCCAGTCTAAACTTAGCGACAGGATCTTCGATTCCAAAGTTGTCGATATTCCAAGAAACTATATAGCTATCGATTTTTAGCGATTTTTCAGCTATTTTGATCCGGTCGGACTCGTTTTTTAATCCAAAATTGGCCACATGCTCTGAAAAACGCCTGTGCTCCGCAGCCAGAAGAGCTATTTCGAGTAAGACCGAGGGGTCCTTAATACCAAAACCCCCTATATGCTGCGCCAGACGAGCTCCATCCTTACAAGCTGCGACCTTGGCTATCTTCTCCAAAGTGGATTGGCTGGTGATCCCATAATTCTGAATATGAAAAGCAACTTCACATGCATAAACTGCCACATGCGCTTCGACTAAAGCCTCCACGGTTGATTGCTGGATGATGCCAAAACTTTTGGCTCTTGCCGAAAACAATCCAAAGCCAGAGACTTCTTTACCTTTAAAAGGCACCCAGGTCTTTTGTCTAACAACAAGATTGGCTATAGCAATTCGCGTATCTTCCGCAACATACACTAAAAACATTTCCGCAAAGAAATGGGCATGGAGATTGCCGTCATCCCCCATTTCCATTAATATAGCTACCACATAATCTACTTTATCCTTGGCCAGGTACTGTATAGCTGTTAAACCTTTTTCCACTTCCCACTGCAATTTCTCTTTATTTTCATTTAATAGACTCAGCAGTCTCGAAGGATCGGGCAGACACTGCTTGGTCTTGGGCTTCACATCTGTCTCTGTAGGCAAAGAAACATTAGGAGGACATGCATTAAAAAAATCTTTGCCCCATTTTTCAAAAGCTTCTTGGTCAGGAGCTTTTTTAACCAGGTGGGCCATAAACGGAGCCATATCCATCTCTCCTTTTAGCCCAGATGGAGGAAGCGCACTACGCAAAAAAGTATGGGATGTATCGTTAGAGGAGTTCAGAGGGAGTAGATTAAATGAGCGTGAAGTGCTTGAGGTTGATGGTGTCATTATATCTCCTAGAATGATTTATGAGATTGATCGATGCATGTAGAGAAATTAAATGCAAAAGTGCCAAGCAGCTAGTACGTTGTTAAGGTAGAATTTACTGATTTGGCCCACGCGAAAACTTTCTAGGAGTCATGTCATGCAAACATCGCAGTCTTATTCACCATACAGCACGCTTTCAGCGTGCGGAACTTTTATCTGGTTTACCTAGGGCGATTCCCTTAGCATTACCCATATCTTTTCTCTTCACCCCCGAACAAGACAGTTGCAAAAGTCCAAAAAATCTGGCAT
>PLSG01000559.1 GCA_003164155.1 Parachlamydiaceae bacterium
GCATCTCTGCCAGCAAGAAAGGGTCGTAAAGATCGGGAAGCTGCGCATACAAAAAATTGTGTATCTGATCAAAAGTAGTGATGCCGCGCGAAACGAGAATTTGCGCAATGGCAGGGTGAATCTTAAATTCCTTGCAGATGCTTTCTTTACAGAGAGAATCCTGTTTAGGGTATACCCATATAGGCTCCTCTTTTTCGCATAGAGAAGAAAGCATTGAGTTACTCCGTTTTTCCCCACAGGAACTGAGGGGGATATGAAAAAATTTCGGGTACAGGCACATGCGCCAAAGACACAAGGGACCAAAAGGACATAAGGGACCAAAAAGATATAAAAGATTAAGTGGATATAAACAATGTCCCTTTGGTCCCTTATGTCCTTTTGGTCCTTTATGTCCTATTAGCGAATGTGCCCGTTCCGGTGTCCAATTTTTCAGATCGCCCCGGTTCCTCCGGGGCGATCTGACTAGTTACCTTACCTTACGCTTTTTTCCAGGCGACAGCCGAAGAATTGTTTTTTTCTTCTCTATCGTGGAAATAGATCATTACCGGAGCGGCAATAAACAGCGAAGAGAATGTGCCCACTAGCACTCCAATCGTCATGACCAAAGAGAAGGCAAAGATGGAAGATCCGCCCAAAAAGACGAGCGCCAGCAGCACCATCAAAGTCGTTCCCGAGGTCATAATTGTACGGCTAAGGGTTACATTCAAAGCATGATTGACAATATCATGGAATTTGAGTTTCCGCAAGACCTTAATATCTTCGCGGATTCTATCAAAGACTATGATCGTATCATTTAGTGAATACCCGATAATCGTCATGATCGCACCGACAACTTGCAGGTCAATCTGCACGGCAAAGCCCATCCAATGGAACACGGCCAAAACGCCCATGGTGAGGATCACGTCGTGAACCAATCCGACAACAGCGCCTATGGCAAACTTGAACTCAAAGCGGAAAGTGATGTAGAGCATAACGCTAAGCAAAGCTATCGACAAAGCGATAATCGCATTATTGCGCATGGAGTCAGAAAGCTGTCCGCTCATCACCGACCAGTTATGGCCCAAAGCATCCATTTGGCTGGCAGCTGGCTGCAGCCCTTTGGCTTTCAGAGCATCCAACACCCATATGATGCGGGGGTTGTGCTGATATTCCTGTGTAAACAGGCTGTCTTCCAACCGCTCTGGCAATCCATAGAAAGGATGTCCTGGCTGCTCCATGCCCATGCCCAGCTGAATGCGCAACTGGTTGGGACGGCTTAGCTCGCGCACTTCTATGTCGCTGCGCGTTGCGCCGGCCGCCTGCAAGGCATTTAGGGCAACAATTCTATAATCGGTATTGGGCTTCTCTTCCAATTGCACAGAAAGTGAATATCCACCGGTGAAATCCATGCCCAAGATGGTATGGCGCTCTTTCACCAAGAAGAATCCTCCTATGACCAAAAGGATCAAAGTAATGATCATAGCGGGTTTAATCTTGCCCAAGAAGTCAAAATGCGTCTCTTGGAAAAACTGTCCCATCTTCAGCGACTTATGCGCGGGATTGCGCACCCATCCAGCAAAGAAGTATCTTGTCATAAACAATGAGGTAAACATCGAGGATATAATACCGATGATCAAGAGGATCGCAAAGCCCTTGATAGGGCCTGAATCGAACTGAATCAGGATTATGGCCGCAATGATTGTCGTCAAGTTAGAATCGATAATAGCGCTAAAGGCTTTGCGATATCCCGCCTGCAAGGCCGAGGCAATCCGCCCAGAAATTCTAAACTCTTCGCGCACTCTTTCAAAGACCAACACGTTGGCATCTATGGCCATACCGATAGTCAACACAATGGCCGCTATACCTGGCAAAGTCAAAGCGGCGCCAATATTTTGCAATACCCCCCACATGATCAGCAGGTTAAGCAAGACGGCGCAAATAGCTACAAATCCAGCAAAGCGATAGTATCCGATCATCGCCGCGGCCACGAGAGCCAAGGCGGTCAAAGAAGCGACTACACCTTTGGTGCGCTCTTCTTTGCCAAGCTCTGGACTGACGTTTTGCTCGGACAAAATGCGCGGCGTAAAGCTCAGTGATCCCGCTTTTAAGTCGGCCACGAGTTGGTTGATTTCGCGCTGCGTAAATCTGCCGCTGATCGTCGCCTGGTTGCTCAGGGCTGCTCTCAGAGCTGGTGCGGTGATAACCGTGCCGTTCAAGATCACGGCCATGCGCCAGCCGCGCCCTTTAGTATAGACTTCCTTAGGCGTGCCGACAATCTTCTCTTCGGCAAAAGCCGACGTCCAGGTATGGAAATCGTCGCGTGGGCTGCCCCCGGCTTTTTGTCTAGACCCTTCATAGGAGCTCTTGACGCCAAACATGAGGATGTTGCCTTCGCTTGGATCGTAGCCCCCTTGGATATTGGTCAAGCTCGAGCCTTCTAAGGCGTAATTATGGAAAACGAACAGCAAAGGCTGAGCCTGATTTTGCCAAGCCGCGGAGTCGTCGCCACGGAAGACCGCCACCGAAGACAATGTGTCGTTAAAGGCACCACTTACCGAGCTCTTTTTGGGATCAGCTAAGCGCAAGCCGCTATCGTATAGGATGCGCGCATTCTCGCTGACAGGACGATTGTCCATTCCGCCAGATACGTCGCCGCCCATATGCTGCCATGCGATTTCATTGACTCCTTCGCTATCCTTGCGGTTAGTCACCACAGCTTCGTTCCACACGTCTTGCAAGAAGCGGTTGACCGTCTCGCCCAAGGTTGGGCTGGAAGGAGAAAACTTCTCGTTGACAATATGAAAGGACATAGCTGAAGCTTTTACCAGATCTGTGGCGGAAAGCCCTTGGGAGCCTGGGAAGTCGAGCAATATATTTTCGTTCTCAATGCGGATTGTGCGCTCAGAAACACCCATTTTGTTGATGCGCGTATAGAGCTCGTTGACCGCCTGCTTTAGCTCTACCGGATCAGTCACCACTCTATTATTCTGGTCGCGCAGTCCAATGCGCACTGTTTTACCACCTGACAAATCCAAACCCCACTTGAGGATCTTTCTTTCGTCGCCGCGGAAATATTTGACAAGGCTCAATTTGAAATTGGCCCAATAAACGTTTTGCGTGGGCTTAGGCACAGTGTATTTGCTGGTGGCATTTAAGTCGACTTGCGCGCTTTGATACTCTTCGTACCATTTGAGCAGATCTTCTTGCATGCGATCTTCAATTTTATTAGTGGTCAAAATCCGCTGTTCGACATCGGTAAACTCCAGTACGGCGTAACGCTTATCGCCTCTCACCGAGAATGCTTCGCGCGTCGCCTGCAGAAGATATCCGTAGTAATCGCTGAGTTCAAAGATGTAGTCTTTGCTGAACTCAGGCGCCAGGCCATATGAACTACCAGGGTAGCCGATAAAACCGCTCTGCTGCAAAATGGACTGAAGAGTGTTGAAATCATTCATCAACACTTGTCCGCCTTCGGCATTGGGAAGAGCGCGGTACTTTTGGAGGATCGAGTCCAACCCCTTAGCTATAACATAGATGGAGTTAGGACGAAAACCAGCTGCAGGAGCCGACTGATACATCGCCGGGGCGTACACTACGATGCCAAGCTTCTGATCTTCTGCCTTACTTTTTTTGTAGGTAGTGTAGTCTCTGACTGGATAATTATCGGATGCAAAGTCGGCATGCTTGGGCGACCAAGTCGACAAAATTTCGTTCTTAATCTGGCTGCTTTGCTTTTCTGCTAGATAGCCCAAGTCCATGGTTAGGAAGCTTTGGCTATTCGTCAGACTGTTCAAAGACACGGCAAAATAGTCTTCATTGGGCGAAATTTTTTCGTCGGTTAACTGCGCTATGCGCGCAATTTCATTGATCAGCATCTGATTGAACTTTTCTTTAGCAAAAGCGTCCGACTCCGTCTTGCCCTCTTTAGCTATATAAGCTTGCACGTCGTCGTACAACTTCAGCTTGATCGTGTCATTCTCCCAATCGATTTGTAAAGACTGCACAAAAGGGTTGTATCCACTTAAATTCAGCGTTTGGATACTGTCTACATTGGGTTCAGCCTTGGAAGCCTTTGACAATGTCTCTAAGATACCATCTTGCTTCAAAGGAGCGTGTCCGGCTTTGAAATCGGCGCTATTTTTTTTGAGCAGGAGGCTGGCAGATTCGAGCACCTTGCGTTGGTTATCCAAGAGAGCCAGCTGTTGCTGCTGGGCAGTATCTAAGAGCTTAGAATCTTCCTTCAGCTTTTTTTGCTCAGCCAAAAGGTCATCTCGCTGGCTAGTGATGCGCGTCTTGAGATTGTCGAGCTGAGCGGCAAATTTCTGGATAAGGTCCCCTTTGCCTGCACGCGCGATTTGACTAAATCCGGCAAAGTAGCGTTTGGCTAGCGGAGTGCCTTTACCCAAGATATGGTCGGCATCGACCATTTCTCTGGCTACGGCTACGATTAAGTCGTCATACTGTCCATCGGCCGGGCTATCGACAATTGCCGCAATCTGCCGGGCATTTTTACTAGGTCCGGCTAGTCCCCAAGCCAAATAAGAAGCTCTATCGTATACTATAGTGCGGTAAAGATCGGAAACATGGCCATCGGGGCTGCGTTTGAAAGAAAAATGGAAAATTTGATCGATTTCTTTTGGATCGAGCTGCACGCCCACTTTTCTTTGCACGTAAACAGTCTGGGAAGTTTCTTTGGCCAAGGCGGGATTGAGCTCCAACTGTTTGGGTACAAAGGGAATGAGTGCTCCTGCCTGAGGCAAGAAACGTTTAAATGTGGCCGCATCGCGTTCATTTGCGAAGGTCACAGCAAAGACACCCGGATCGCTTTCCTTGATCTGAATGCTGACCGGCTTTATGTGCAAGAGCTTACAAAACGATCTCAGCCAAGCTTGAGAATCGGCTTCTAAGTGATCCACGCGATCAACGATGTTTAAGGAAATTTCTTTGGCACGCTCTGCATCTACAGGATCTTTCAGCGGTTTGGTATAGTAAAAGATCGTCGGTAAGATGTTATAAAGCGTAAGGACCAAGACTGCCAAGATAAGATAAAATTGCCAACGCTTTTGCTTTTCCATGGGCCTTTGCTTCCTTATAAAATGAGGTTATAAGACATTACGCCATTGTACTGCCAGCGGGCAGTATCTCAACTTTATGATTTTGTAAGCAGTAGATGCGCTACCCTATTGAGGTTGATGCTAGCATCTACCTCAACTGGATACGCAGATCACCGCTCAAAAATTCATAAAGTCGAGATTATAGCATAGCTTCACAGCGTCTGCTATCACAGAGCATAAGGAAGCAGAATAGCAAATGCTTCGTCATTCTGTCTATCAAAAAGAAAAAATTGTTTAGAGGACCAGATCCCTAAATTTAAGTGGGGCGGCGAACTCCCCTTTAGACACAAGTGGAATATTAATCAGGACTTGGATTATGCTATCTGGCAGTCAAAGAGCTCTTTTAACGCAGAGGAAAATATGACCCTCCCCATAAATCCCATCCTTCCTATCATCCAAAACGCAGGCGAGCCACAAGGGCACAAACCGCATGTGCGCAAGCTGGGCATTGAAGATCGCTTCTGGCATGTCCCTCCCTTGAAGCGACCAAGCAGTGTTATCTCTGAGGCTAACACCGCCGAACAAACTTTTATTTTTCCCGGCTGGCAAAACGCCCTGTGCTTTGGCAACGACAATCCTGTACATGTCGAATACTGCAGCGGCAATGGAGCCTGGATCATAGACAAAGCTATGGCCAGCCCCCACATCAATTACGTGGCGGTTGAAATGGAGAACACGCGTGTCTATAAAATTTGGCGCAAGACCAAGCGTTTAAAACTATCTAACCTTTTAGTGGTCAATGCCGAAGCCTTTAACTTGACAAGGCTCTACTTCCCCCAAGATAGCATATCCGAAATATTTATCAACTTTCCCGATCCATGGCCTAAAAGGCGACATGCCAAATACCGCCTCATCCAACCAGCTTTTGTGGCTGAATTAGCACGCATCTTAAAGCAACACGGTCGCATGACCTTTGTTACCGACGATGCGCCTTATGCTTTTCAGGTGATCAAGGAATTTAGACGCCATCCAGCCTTTGCCTCTTTGCACCCTGATCCTTTTTATGTTAACGACATGCACGCATACGGCACATCCTATTTTGATGACCTATGGCGGCAAAAAGGCAAAGTCATCCACTACATTCAATTCGAAAAAATCGGTTAGCCTTCCCCCCCCGACCGGCGATGATAAAATCACATAAATTTAAATAGGATAAAAAAAGAACCAAAATTGGTTATTATTTTTCCTAGAGCTCGCCTCGAGCGACTGAACGAAGCCCACAGTGAATGCAGCCCTGAGGCACGAAGGGCAAATGAACTGTGGGTATGCCAAGGAGATATTCAGAGCCCGGCAGGGCGACTGAAAGCATAAAAAATGTGAATAAATCAGATACACGCTCGTGTAGTTTTCAGTCGCCCGCTGGGCTCTATATGCTTTCTATGCTACCCACAGTTCATTTGCCCTTCGTGCCTCAGGGCTGCATTCACTGTGGGCTTCGCTCAGTCGCCGATGCGGCTCCCGAAAAAGGTTACAATCCTCTTTTGAAGATGAGAGGTACAGAATTGATCTATCAGCTCAGAGCAATCTTTCTATCTCCTTCACCCTTGGCCAAAGCCTCACCCATCACTTCATGGTCATAATTCACGATTAGACATATCTTCGCAGCAATAGCTCTGGCTTGCAAGACAATGGGTACAGTCCCTTGATAATCCAATACCATCTTAAACAAAACACTCACCTCATCTGCCACCTCTTCCATTTGATCAAGTGGTAGGGCGTCGATTGAGCTTTGAATATCAAGGAGATGAATTTTGCGTTCTGTGGGAGTAGAAAGCCCCAATCCTCGTGCCATGCGCTCTACGCACAAGCAAAATATCTTTTCAAAACGCGAACCGCTGTATAAACTGAAATTCTTAAAGTGTTTAATTGCTCTATCTAACTCATTTGTCGCATCATCTGTCCGAGTCCCTTGCCCGGCAATCCCAGGCATCTGGCTATCATAAATCGCTTTCTTGGCAATCGCATGCATCTGGCTATTGATTGATTGCGCAATTTCATGAGATATGTGTTTTTCAATATATTCTATAGTTTCTTTCAGATCCTTTTCATCCACCTGGTAACAGCTAGAGATAAGGAAGGTCCGGCACTCCTGCGCGGTATACCACTTCATGCAGCTGCTTAAAGAACCTTTTTGTGCAAACATGATTAAAGGGAAGCTATCTGAAAGAATATGCGTTAACATTAAAGCTTCCGGTAAACATTCTTTACATTTCCACTTAACAAAGGCATGCCTAATTACCTCTCGAGGAATTTGCCTGATTCGTTCGGTTCTTCGGTTTATATTTGGAAAATGCGTGATGATGTGCAAGGCCACTTCGTAGGCGCAATCTGTTATGGAACAATCCACAACCTGTTCAACATAAAATAAACAATTTTCTATTCTATCGAATGTATCCATGAGCAAATTGCCAGCTTTTTCGAATCGGCGCTGGCTGATCAAGAATTCTATGGATTGACGCATAATGTCATTTAAAATCGTCGTAAATTCTTGCGCAGCGAGATAGTAGATAATATTGTGAAAAAGTTTGTTTTTATAGCTGCTGCAAAGATCTGCGATCAATATCTGGCGGCATTCCTTAGAAGATTTCATGGTGCTATCTGAAGGAAAGCACAGGGGGAAATCATCGGGCAGAATCAAGCTTAAAACTAATGCATCGCGCATGTGACTTCCTTCCCAGGCACTTTTAGGAGGACGCGTGGTTTTCCCTACACACCAATTCGAAAAAGCAACTGAAACGGATTTTTGGGGCAGCTGAGCAAGTACGTTGTATGCACTTATAGACTCTGGATCACACCACACGACAGCGGCAAGCGCAGTTTCATGTTGATCTTGAGCAATAGCCCTCTTTATGACTTCCAAGATATGATGTGTTTGCTTTTTTGACTTGCGGGCATGCATCTCCATTAATCCTAAAGCTTTCTGCAGCTCACCTTTGCCCAATGCACGCTTTATCATGAATTCAGCCATGCTAGACAAGATAGCCTGGCGAATTTCTTTCTGAAAGACACCCTCGAATGACTTGTTGACAATCTGCATACACAGTTGCTCTTGAGGGCGTGGGCAAAAGGAAGCTTCGGCACACGCCAGGCAAGCTTCGACGATTTTGCGCAATGCCTGGTCTTTTGCACCCACTTCATCGATTTCTAAAGCCACATGATACGAGCTTTCAAATTTTCCCACCTTCAATAATCCCTCCACACTGCTATGGAACAGATCATTCAAGCAATTTGTTAAGCCACTTATTCTCTTGGTTACATCCGCAAAATCCTTATCGATGGGGAGACTTGAAATCCTGGCGGTCACTTCTTTATAGATGTCTAGCAATGCCGAATGATCCGAAGGGACATTATTTAAGCTATACATCAGAACTTTGAATGTGGCGCTAGTGGCTTTTTGCAACATAGAGGTCTCCATGTTAGGCCACAGATTTAGCGCTTCATATTGAATCCCAGGAAGGAATTTGCGAATGCTGCTCAGCGACATAACAGTGGCTCTCCAAGGGTAGAAAAGTTTTACTTTAGCTATAAAGGAAAGGTTAGTTGTGGTTTAAAAAAATATCACAACCAAGCTATAAATTTCTACATTTCATCGATTTTGAGTCAGGGCATATTGGAATATTTCCTTGCATTTTTTTTTGCACATTCGCTATAAACACACATCTTGATTTGCAAATTTCTTTTTATAACAACCCCCTTGAGGTACTCTATGTCATTTGTCAATGCCATTAATCAAATCCCCGTTTACCTAGGATTCGACAAAGCCAAGCGCTCTACAGAAGTGTGGTTGGATAAACATCCGACGGTTAATAAAATTATTGTGCTCGCCAATCACATTTTTCGCATTGCAGGCATGGTGAGCATGCTGAGCAGCATGCCATATTCACCTGTGGCGAATTTCCTACTCGGGCTTGGGGCTAGCGCTTTCTACTGGATAACCATCGAGCGGCATTGCCAATACAAATTTGCCATCTCCTCTTGCTTGGGGGCGGCCGCCTATCAAGTAGCTAAACCCTCATTCGGAACGCTGATCAGCAGGGCGGCATTTCAATCCCTATCGACTTTAGCCAAGGCCATCGGCCGCATTGCGCCGCTTTCGCTATGCGCTCTGACCATTGTAGCGCTCACCCAAGACACCATAGATAAAAGATACCAGGCCAGCTCGCCTGCCATGTGTCCGGTAAACGCCCCCGCCAAGAAAAGTTGCTGCACTGGTACACTGTAAAACTTCCATCTAGTAACGCCATTCAAAAGCGACGCATCTGCGCTGTAGCTTTAGCAGCATATCCTGAGCTCCGGAGGAGCGGTATGGGTGAAGCCCAATGCCATTGAATTAAAATTATGTTTGTTTTTTCCTAAACCTCGGAGAGATGGCATCATCGTGTACTCAGGGTTAAGGTGTGCGATTTGTTGATTTCTTTTGCAATTTAAGGCACGCCTATCCGATTGAAGCCCAACGGTCCTTCTTCAGCCTGAAGGGCTGGCAGTGCAACAGCCCTTCAGGCTGAGGAAAGGTTATTGGCGTCAACCGGATAGACCCAAATCAAAACTAGCAAACTGAAATTTTGCCAGTGCATTTACTTAGATGTCCTCGACTGTAGCCATCGATCTCTTTCGATCAGGCGCGTAGGTTGTTTGTCGACCACATTGTGTGGATAAGCTGGTTGACTTGATAATGGCTCAAATTCTCCTATCTACTGGGTGTTTCAAATCTAAGGACACACCCATACCGCTCCTCTGGAGCTCTGTCTTAAGTCATGCTTTTATCCACATCTTAATCGGATCAGGGCAGGAAATCGGAAATTCGGGCACGGGCACGTTCACGAAAATGTGGTGTAGGGAAAGGTTTGCCGTACTGGAGAAATGCCATCGAGTCTAAGCCTTTCTCTTTCCAGCTTCCGATCATCACGAACCTTCCCCTACACCACATTTTCGTGAACGTGAACGTGCCCGTGCCCGAATTTCCTATTTCCTGCCCTGATCCGAACCCTAAGGACTGGAAAATTGCATATGATGGTTAAGTTGGCGGCAGGCATCGCGCTCGACAACATAGACTTCGTCAGGCGCAATGCTCTTGCACAGATGGCTCAAGCTTTCCTTCTTCAAGATGATAAAATCGACATCGTGCAGCGAGGCCAAGATGTCGATAAATTCCGCCGAAGGATCGGGATCGCGGATGTAGACGAGAAGGGTCCATCCTTCACGCTGCCCCAGCTGCCGTATGGAGCTGAAAATGCGCGAAGTTAGACCTTGCGAACTATGTACGCCGAGAAGGGCAAAGCTATTGCCTCTCAAAGCCTCTTGCAAAGCAAAAAGATGTTCCTCGTCAAAGACCTTGTTGGCTATATCTTGCTTGAGCAGCCTTCTGGCCAGCTGAGAAAGAGACACGCGCGCGCATCCAAAATGCTCAATAGCTATGCCTGCCGCTAGATTGGCCATGTGGATTGCTTCGGATGTCGACAACTGGTTGGCAATGCAGCAAGCGAGCATTGCTAAGACGGTATCGCCTGCGCCGGTGACATCTTTTACTTCATGCGCGCGTACGGGGAAATCGAGTTGGCTGCCGTCTGTCGAAAAAAGCGACATGCCAGATTCAGAGCGCGTGATCAGCAGCTGACCTACCTGAGCCGCCTTTAGGATTTTGGCGGCGATATGCTCCAGAGGAGCCTCCGCGCCAAGGCCTGCTGCGGCGATAGCTTCTTGCAAATTGGGCTTTAACAGATCAGCTCCGCCATATTTGGAGAAGTCCACCCCTTTAGGGTCAACCAAAGTGGGTATGCCGCGCGCTTTAGCCAATTCGATGAGCGCCTCCAGCAGGGGACGCGAAAGAAATCCCTTGCCATAATCTGAGATAGCCACAGCTTTGACCCCTTCTAACATAGCAGGCAAAGCCTCGATAATCTGTTGTTCGAGCATTTCGGGCAAGGGAGTGAATTGCTCGTGGTCAACCCGCACTATTTGCTGATTATCGGCAATGATTCGATTTTTGATGGGTGTCTGGAAGCCTGCTTGGGCAAATATGCCGCGGCACGCGACGCCTTCTTGTTCGAGCACATGCCTAAGCATTGCCGCGGCGCTATCTTGTCCGACGCGCCCCACGATGATCACCTCTGCGCCCAAAGAGATCAGGTTCAAAGCTACGTTGCCAGAGCCTCCGGGGCGCTGCTCTTCCCTTTGCACCCGGATGACAGCCACAGGGGCTTCAGGAGAAATGCGGTGAGCTTTACCTATGGTATAGGTATCGAGCATGAGATCGCCTATGACCAATACTTTTGCCGGCCCAAGCCGACTAAAGGCACCTGTTAAATGCGTCATAATTGATCACCAAGTTCTTTGAGGTATAAGGTAATTGCGCACATATTCCACTACGGCGGCTTCCAAAGGAATGCAGGCGGCGGCTTCTTTCAAAGCTCTCTGGGCCTTTGAAGTATCGGCCAAAGTGAAATTTTGGTATTTCCCCACGAGATCTTGCGGCATATCGACATAGGTGATCTTGGCTGGCCTTTGCAACCCTTTGAATACCGCATGGGCAAGGGCATTCCACGTACTGGCCGCCGCACTTCCAATATTAAAAATCCCCCCTGCCGAGTTATCCAAAAAGGCGCAGGTCATTTTCACTACGTCTTTGACATAGATGAAATCGCGCTTTTGCTCTCCATGTCCATACTGCGCAAGATCTGATGACTTAAAAAGTTGAATGCAGCCGTCTTGCAGTGCAGAGGGCAGCATTTTGGTGATTGCCGAGCTCATGCGCCCCTTATGCTTTTCATTGGGACCAAACACGTTGAAGTACTTAAGACCTACAATCTGATCCAATACCCCTTGGCTTTTAGCCCATAAATCGAATAGGTGCTTGGAATAACCATACATATTCAAAGGGTGTAGAAGCTCCAATCTAGCGTGATCGTCGGAAAACCCTTCAAGTCCGGCTCCATAGGTGGCCGCAGAAGATGCGTAGATGAAGCGGTGATTGTGCTTTAAGGCATACTCGGCAAGCTTGACGGTAAAGCGATAGTTATTTTCTAAAAGAAAATCGGCATCGGCTTCGACTGTATTGGCTGACGCCCCCAAATGGATGATCGCGCCGATATCCTTTTCCCTGCCCTGTAGCCAGGCGAAACAATCCTTAATGCTCACAATCTCCGTGAAACGCTTACCCACGAGATTTTTCCATTTATCGGAGCTTCCCAAGTCATCTACGATGGCGATTTGGGATATGCCTAGATCGTTGAGATAGCGCACTGTGGCCGATCCGATGAATCCAGCGCCTCCGGTGACGATGATCATCTTTTCAGAGGGATTGCGCTTTTTTGGGATATGTTCTTTGGATTGCATTTGCATGATTGATCCCCTGTTACAGAGTTAGAAAGCACTAATGCGTCGTTAAGCTAGTATTTACAGATTTGACCGCGCCAAAGCCCCGGGATTGAACGATTTCAAATGGGTCCATATCTTAAGATATTGACCCATTTGCAATCGTTCAACCGCGGAAGCTTTCGCGCAGGCCAAATCTGTAAATAATAACTTAACGACGTACTTAGTTGTGAGATCCGTTCATTTGAACACTTACATCGCATCAAATCCACATTTGTGATAGGCTGTTCAACAGAACTAATCCTTTTAACGCTGAGGTTTCAACGATGACAGCAGACACAAAAAAACAAAATGCCGTTAGTCCTTCCAGAGAAGAAGACTATTCGGAGTGGTACCAACAGGTGATCAAAGCAGCTGATTTGGCTGAGAATTCTCCTGTCCGCGGTTGCATGATAATCAAGCCCTGGGGCTATGGCCTTTGGGAGAATATCCAGCAGCAGCTCAATGCTCAGATCAAAAGCACAGGACATGAGAACGTCTATTTTCCTTTGTTCATCCCTTTAAGCTACTTTGAAAAAGAAGCCAAGCACGTTAAGGGCTTTGCTAAAGAATGTGCAGTGATCACGCACCACCGCCTCGAAGAACACGAGGGCAAGCTCGTTCCTGCAGGCAAACTAGAAGAGCCGTTGGTGGTCCGTCCAACTTCTGAAACAATTATTGGCGAAGCATTCTCGCGCTGGGTTCAATCTTATCGCGACCTACCCCTGCTGATCAACCAATGGGCCAATGTTGTGCGTTGGGAGATGCGTCCGCGCATCTTTTTGCGCACCACTGAATTTTTATGGCAGGAAGGGCACACCGTGCACGCAACAGAAGAAGAGGCCATCGAAGAGACCTTGAAGATGCTTGAAGTTTATCGTGCTTTGATTGAAGACGTCTTGGCCATTCCCGTAATTAAAGGAAAAAAATCACCCGGTGAGCGCTTTCCTGGGGCTGAGGATACCTATACCCTCGAGACTATGATGCAAGACAGAAAGGCCTTGCAATCTTGCACTTCGCACTATTTGGGGCAAAACTTTGCCAAAGCCTCTGAGATTAAGTTCAGCAATAAAAATGGGCAAGTGCAGTATGCTTATACGACCTCGTGGGGCTTTACCACACGGCTTATCGGCGGACTCATCATGTGCCATGGCGATGACGACGGTATTCGCCTGCCGCCGCGCATCACCCCTAAGCATGCGGTCATCTTGCCCGTGATACCCAAGCCTGAGTTGGAAGAGGCTGTGTTGGAGTACTCTCAAAGCATTGCCAATCTACTGCAAGCTGTTCCTTACCATGGCAGAAATTTGACCGTGTCCATCGACAAGCGCGATATGCGCGGCGGGGATAAAAACTGGGAGTGGATCAAAAAAGGAGTGCCGCTGCGCATCGAAGTCGGCCCGCGCGACATCGAAAGCCAATCGGTCATGCTGTGTCGCCGTGACCGGCCGCACAAAGAAAAGATCAAAGTATCCCTGGATCAGCTGCCAGCAGTGGTTTCCTCCATACTGGAAGAAATCCAGCAAAACTACTTCCGACAAGCCTGGGCCCACCGCGAGGCCAATATTCGCAAAGATATCACAACTTTTGCGGAGCTCAAAGCTTTCTTCACTCCCCAAAATGAAGAAAGGCCCGAAATACACGGAGGATTTGTGCTGGGCAAGTGGTGCGGCGAAGTGGAAACGGAAGCCTTGTTGGAACCTATCAAAGTCACAATCCGCTGCCTGCCACAAGAGCAAAGCGGTACACAAGGACGTTGTATCCTCACCGGCAAGCCAGCTACCTTGGATGCCATTTTCGCGAAGTCGTACTAACCCAAGTAGTCAGATCCCCTCGGTTCCTCCGGTGGGATCTGACCACTTGCACAGGGAGATGGGGTGAATGTATACTATTGTGACCGCATTTTTTGACATCGGTAGAGAGCATTGGCCCTATTATCGCCGATCGGTGCAACAATATTTACAAAATGCGCAAAGGACATTGTCCTTGGATGATTACATGGTAATCTACACTGAACCGCAGTATCTAGAATTTGTGGCAAAACACCGCCAACCCTATCCACATAAAACACAAATCGTTTGCATGACCTTACAGGATTTGCCGTACTTCAAATATAGAAAGCATATTTTAGACATTATGTTGGACGCAAATTTTCAGAAAGATCTAGTTGAACCGATATGTCCGGAAGTTAGAGCGCCTTTTTACGATGTTATTATGTGGTCCAAAGTTCCTTTGGTGGTCAAAACTCTAGAAGAAAATCCTTTTAATACCACGCACTTTGTCTGGCTTGATTTTGGAATCCATGCGCATATGCTGCAAGAGAGTATGCTGAGTAAGCCGTTACTCAATGCCGTGCCTGATAAAATCAAGCTGCTGTGTTGTTCCTATCCGATTTCTGAAGATCTCGATATTCAGAGCTTCTATAAAGCGCATGCCGTTCGGCTGGTAGGAGCTATCATTTCAGGTAAAGGCGAGGCCTTTCGCACACTTTATGAATATCTTGAAGAGGAAATCCAAAATGCTTTTGCCCAAAGAGTTGTAGGTTCTGACCAATCGTTATTGACTGTGATTTTTTTGAAGCATCCCGAACTTTTTCAATTGCATTACGGTGACTTCCCTGAGGTGATAATTAATTATTATCAGGTGGTTCAAAACCGTGATTTCATTTGGAGCATGGCCTTGAGTTGTAAAAATCGAGGAGACATCGAAGCTTTTGAAGAGATCTCTCGTACAATTGCGGATAAATAGGCTGAATTGAACGCCGTTCTGAAAATTTTACAGGATGGGGAGGATTGGAAAAGATGGGAAGGATAAGAGAAAGGGATTATTCTAAAAGAGATGTAACTACTCACATCCCCCCACAGAGGAACTTTGGGGGATGTGAGTATAAATCGTGG
>PLSG01000331.1 GCA_003164155.1 Parachlamydiaceae bacterium
GAAGCTCTTTTAAAGGCGGGAAGCTCGAAAGGGGGGGTACTGTTTGCTCACAATGGCTCCTTCAAAAACTTTGGAGGGCTGTCTAAAGGCTGGGGGGATTTGAAGTTCTTCCCACGCAAATTGATTTCGAATCATTGGCCAGATGATCTTGTGCAGCTACAAGCCCATGTATCGGAGGTTATTGATAGTGATTTTCCAGATCCTCTTAATCCCAATTTACAGCTACTCTTATCGGAGCGTGCTAAAAGCGGTATTGCTTTTGCTCAGGCTTTCTTGGAGAGAGAGAAAGAAGGCGATGTATCGATAATCTTTAGAGGCACTATAGATAAGATTACGAAAGCGCATAGTTTCATATTGAAATATCGCAGCCCCTTTTTTTATGCGGCGTTGGAAAATATTAAAGAGCTTGTCCTTACCGATTGTGATGGGCGCGCATTCGAGCAAATGTTGCGCTTTATGTATACTGGCGATTGCAATCTATTGGAATTGCTCGAGGAGACGGCTTCTTTCGAGAGAAAGACTTCTTCTGATGGCGAGTCTAAAGAGAAGTCTGAAAAAGGTAGCGAAGAGACTATGGCTGAAAAGCCAGAGTCTGAAGGTAAAGTATTTAATGAGGCTATAGCCTATGAACGTGCTTCCCATACTCGGCAGGTGCAGCATTCAAAAGACATTTTTGGTTTTTTGTCTGCTGACCCAACGGGATTGGCCGCATTCAAACTGCTGGTCATGTCTGATAGATTCCATGTGCATAGTCTTCGGGATATATGCGGAAGCTTTCTAATCAGTACGTTAGAACCTCTCAACGTCTTCAATCGCGGTAGAGCGTTTGATCTATATGGGTTGGAAGATATGAAGGTGGCGTGTATGAAGTACTTTACAGAGCTTTATAGACACATAGCTTTGATAGAAGAGATTGAGAGAGTTTCCCCACCAACTTCCCCTAAATTTATAGATCCTCCTCGGCCTTTACCCCCCTCTTTATCCTCTTCATCTTCTCCCTCTTCCCCACCTTTAACGGTTCCAAAAGCTGCTCCCAAAAAGAATAGCAGAAGACATAAGGACTCCAAACCAGTGTTGCCAAGCGAAGTTCATCCACATGGCATGCAGCTTTCTGTGTGGAAAGTGGCGGCTGAGAAAACCCTGGATAAACTTAAAGATGAAAGAGAGGAGCTGCGCGCGCTATCCCTCAATTTTTATCAGCATCTATCCAAAATTGCCAAATATGAAGATAAGCCCCAAAGCCAAAGCAGAATATATTTAAAATGGTCAGGTGAAGCCATGCAATTAAGTATATATAAAGCAAAACACAGCTATAAAATCAGCGATACTCAGATTGAGTCCTTAGAAGCCCATTTAAAGGAGTCGGCCGACCCGCTCCTTTTAGAAACTGAGACCGAACGCACAGCCTGGCTTAGCCGCGCGGAAGAGGTAGGCAGGAGCATCAAAAAAGCGAATGACTTTTTTCACACTCAGAGGAATCAGCTGCTGCCTGACTTGGAGAAATTAAAAAGTGAGGAGGCAGTGAGTGGCAAAAAAGAACGAAAACTGCAGGCAGTCAGAACGCGCTTTGAGCTAGCAAGACAGCAACGAGAGGAAGAAGAAGGTCAAAGCAAACTAGATAAAGACACAGCTCGTCAGGAAAGAGAAGAGCAGCGCGCTAAGTTTTTAGAACAGCAAGCAGAAATAAGAGCCATAAGGGAAAGAAGAGAGCAAGAAGAAAGCCAGCAGTTTGAAGAAAGTAGGCTGTCGATTGTGTCGAGTGCTTCAACCCCAGTTGTTCCCTCATCTGCCCCGCGCTTCTCCAAAATAAGGCGAGAATATTTCTTGCAAAACACCATTCATTATTTGCATTGTTT
Source organism: Parachlamydiaceae bacterium (assembly GCA_003164155.1). Taxonomy (GTDB): domain Bacteria; phylum Chlamydiota; class Chlamydiia; order Chlamydiales; family Parachlamydiaceae; genus BOG-1457. The sequence goes on from PLSG01000331.1 coordinate 1,857, forward strand.
CACTTTGGCACATGATGAATACTGCGAATATGCCGACAAAGGCGATATACGCTGCGAAGTTTTGTTAACGACTATGTTTCGCGATATATCGCGCTGTTTTCACGCTTTATCCAAATACGGCAAAGGCGAAGATTATCAAAACGAAATCCACTCTTCTTTCTTGGGTTATATCCACACTTTAATGAAAAAACACGGGATATTGGGCGCTCCAGAAAAAAGTATTTTAGATGCGGCAGCAAAGTTAAAAAGCACTCTGCCCATTTTTTTGGTTGATTTGAAAAAGCCTAATTTGATGGTGTCTATATTATCAGAAGATCAACAAAAAGAATTTTTATCCATTTATGGAGTCGCCCAAGATATCCGCAAGTCTCGCTATAGCATTCAGCCATTCGAGCTAGTTTTAGAAGATATGCCCTTGTACTCCGATATGCAAAACTTTCACCTCAATGAAGCTGAAGTTCTTTTCACTTCTGAAGAAGCCATGCATGTATTGGAGAAAACGCTTTTTCCTAAAATAAAGCGTTTTATGGGTTTTGCCTTAAAAGTGCGCAGCTATTCTTCTCTATCGTCAACTCCTGCACCTATGGATTTATTTTTGCGCCATGCTCTGATTGGACTTTTTTCCGCGTGTGGATCGCTGAGTTGTGATGACCAAAAAGATGTACGAGAAAGTAATCCACTACTATCTGATTTTTTGCAATTTTGCCGTCTAAAAATAAAAAATCCAGATAATCATACCTTTGTAGGGGAATGTTCAGAGGATGTTCTTTACCAAGCTTATGAGAAATTGGAAAAGTTTTACTCTATTTCATCATCAGCTTCGTCATCGCCATCTTCCTCGTCCTCATCGCCTATAAAAAAGAAAATTAGTTCAACATCCGCTCACACTCCACCTGAAGATTTGCCCAGCCACCCAAAAATAAGCAGGGTGCCAGCAAAAGCGCCACCGTTACCGTTACCGCCAGCGTCATTGTCGCTGTTACCACCACCGTTACCGTCATCGTCATTGTGGCCTTCATCGTTATCGCCATTGTCGTCGTTACCATGGTCATCGTCGTCATCGTTACCGCCACAGTTATCGTCATCGTCATTGTTACCGCCCCCGTTACCATTATCGCTACTGTTATCGTTACCGTCATTTTTTGCGCCACCGTCGGCCTCATTGTCTTCGCCTACAAAAGAGAAAAGTGGTTCAATATCCATTCAAAAACCACCTAAATATTTGCGCAACCTACTAAAAAACAGTAAGTTGTCAGCTATAACGCCAGAGTTTGTACCTTTAGTGCCAATTGATAGCGAGAAAAGCGAGGGTGAGAGTGTCGCGCCCTAAAGTTCTTTTTCAGAGCCTTTGAAGAAAAGCTATACCTCTAGCATTTCTCTTTTGGCGATGTAAGCACTTCAGCAGCAGCNNCAATCAAATTTGGTTAATATCCCTCCTAGAGCTCGCCTCGAGCGATTGAACGAAGCCCATAGTGAACGCAGTCTCGAGGCACGAGGGCGAAGTGAACTGTGGGTATGTCAAGGATATATCCAGAGTCCGGTAGGACGACTGAAAAGCATAACAAACTTGAATAAATTAAATATACGCTTGTTTAATTTTCAGTCGCCCGCTGGGCTTTATATGGTTTCTTATGCTACCCACAGTTCATTTGCCCCTCGTGCCTCAGGGCTGCATTCACTGTGGGCTTCGCTCAGTCGCCGATGCTGCTCCCGGAAAAGGTTGTAATTCTCTTTTAAACCGCGCCTACAGAGCAGTTACAGTTTAGCTTTATTATGGCAGATTTCCTTCCGCGCTTTTGTTTTTAGCTCGGCTAAAGAGCATGGCGAATTGAGACAAGATATCTTCGGCACGGTAGAGCCAAGCGGCGGCCAGCAATATCGCTAGGAAACTCAACCCCGCTACGGCGGCATACATAAATTGAGCGATGAAGGCACGGGGCAGGCTGGGCGTTATGCCCCAAACGATGGACCATGCAGGGATTGCCTGGCCGGTGTTTGACCAAAAGGCGTATTGCAGTCCCAAGGTGCCCAAGGTGGCTGTCAAGCCAGCTGCTAGCACTTTACAGCTATTCCATCCGGTTAGTGAAGATAGCACATTGACTGCATATATCTTCTGCAATGCATAGGCCAGATATAGCACATTAAACCACGCCGCCAGGCTAGTTGCCCAGGCGATGCCGGCGGCGCCGCAGCCTAAAAAAACGATCATCACAGTATTTAGAAAAAGATTGATGGCCACCGAAAGCAATGAGGCTATGGTGGGTATTCTATAGTTGCTTTGGGCATAAAAAGCGGGCGCCAACACGAGCACTAGAGCCATGGGAAGAAGCCCTGCTGCATATGCCCACAAGCACTGCGTGGTTTGCGCCGTGGAGTAGTCGGTGAAGTCTCCTCGGCCATATAGTACGTTGATACAGGCGTCTCCAAGCACCACAATGCCAAAAGTTATCGGCAAGAGCAATCCTGAGCAGCGGCGAATGGCAAAGGACAAAAACAAGCAGAAGTTGGCCGTATCTTTGGCTTTGATGGCCCTAGTTAATGGGGGGAGTAATGCGCCAGATAGCGCAATGCCAAAGAGGGCCAGGGGAAGCTGTTGAATGCGCAGGGCATACCATAGCAGGGCGGGTCCCTCGGGGTCGGCGTAGCGCGCAAAGAGGGGATCCAAGGCGCTGTTGACTTGCGCTGCGGCGACTCCCATAATGCTCAAAAGCAGGGGCTTGATCAGCTTGGCCAAGTCCTTGGACCTTAAGTCTATGCTGGAAAATAAGTGGAAGCCCTCAGCGCCAAATTGCTGCCGAAATTTGGATATGACTCTTGGCACTGTGATCAGCCATTGGCATAAGCAGCCGATGACTATGGCTGCGCTCAGCCAAGGCATGGCAGCTTCTGGGGTGAATTTCCCTAAGGTGACGGCGGCAGCTATCCAGACCAGGTTGAAGGCTATGGGGGCGGCGCTGCCAATGAAGTAGCTTTTTTCGCATTGCAGCAAGGCGGTGTTCAGACCATAGAGGCAGATAAAAAGCAGTCCGGGCATCATGAGCAAGGTCAGATAGGCGATTTCGCCGTTTCCCGGGCTTAGCGCTCCAAAAGCCAGCCAGCCGCCGATGCCAGCGCAAGTTACACCTACAATGATTAACAGAAGCAAGCTCAAGGCGATGCTTAAGTTAAAGAAAAAGGTGTAAGCGCGCGCGTGGCCGGATTTGCGCAACTCTTCAAACTGAGGCACAAAGGCCGACTGCAACGCGCCCTCTCCAAGAAGGCGACGGGGTAGCTGGGAAAGGCGAAAGGCCACCATAAATGCAGCCACGGCAGCATGTGTGCCAAAAGCGTAGGCCATGGCAATATCGCGCACCATGCCCGTCAGGCGACTGAGCAGGGTACCTGAAAGAAATCTCTGGGTGAACTTGTTGATGCTTTGTGTGGAGTCTGTCATATGAGGCGGCTATAGTGAAGGGCTAATTTGGGAGCATATAAAGGAAAATAGAACGTCGGGGCAGAGGGTCGGACACGTTCACGAAAATTTCTTAGGTTCTGTGAGCGACTTTTCCTTTATAAGCTCCCTATTTGCAGTTCTCGTGGGACTTTGTTTACTATTTCGGCGGCCTCAATATCGGCCTCGGTGGCGGCGCCGAGCTCTTTAAATTTGCGTGCACAAACCAAGACGCGCCCTTCAAAAGAGCCTACGGCTTTGTTGTAAGCTTCATTTGTGCGCTCTAACCCTTTCCTGATGTCGTCAAAGTGGGTAGCCAGGATGCGTATCCGCTCATAGAGCGTTTTGCCAAGATCGCTGATGTTTTGCGCATTTTCAGCAATCAGCTCTTGCTTCCAGCCATAGGCCACGGCGCGCAGAAGGGCTATGAGCGTTGTGGGCGTGGCGATGATGACGCGCTGCTCTACGCCAAATTCGATAAGGCCAGGGTCTTGCTCCAAAGCCGCGCTGAAGAAGGGCTCGCCCGGTAAAAATAAGATGACAAACTCCGGCGCCGGCTGGAATTGATCCCAGTAGGATTTTACGGCCAGTTGGGTGACATGTGTGCGCACTTGCCGGGCATGCTCTTTTAGTTTGGCCAGACGGGATATGTCATCTGTCTGCTCCAAAGATTCAAGGTATGCTTTCAAAGGTGTTTTGGCATCTACTACGATTTGTTTAGTATTGGGGAGTTTGATCACCATGTCTGGGCGGAGGCGCCGCTCGTCTTGCGAGCTGCTTTCTTGCTGTGTAAAGTCGCAGTGTTCTACCATGCCGGCCATCTCCACCACGCGCTGCAGTTGAATTTCACCCCAGCGCCCCCGGACATGCGGCGTGCGCAGCGCTTTTACAAGGCTGGAGGTTTCATTTTGCAGCTGGACTTGCGAAGAGGCCAAGGTTTTGATTTGTTCAGTTAAGGTGGTGTGGGCTTGCGAACGCGTTTTTTCGAGTTCGCCAAGTTTATGGCCGACCCTTTCCAAGGATTCTTTAATAGGCTTGACCAGCTCATCTACGGCCCTGTGGCGCAGTTCCAAGTCGCCTTTAGCCCTTTCTTGAAATTTTTCTAATTTGGCGTTGGCTAGATCGAGGAAGGCCTGGTTATTTTTTTGCAGCGCTTCAAAGGAAAGCATCGTAAAGTTTTCCGATAGCTTTTGTTGCGTAGTAGTCAAGAAATCGACTTTATCGCTATGGTTTTTGTGCTGCAGTTCTTGTGTGGTGGAAAGCTCTGAAATCTTGGATTTGAGAGTGGAGCTTTCTGCATAAAGGGCTAGGATGTGCTCTTCTTTGGCTTTAAGCACCGACTCGAGGAGGGGAATGCGCGTATTTTTTTCTTCAGAGGCGCAACGCCGTTCGCTTTCTATTTTAAGCTTTTCATGCAGGGCTTCTTTTTCCACACCTAAGTTGTGGATAATGCTTTTAAGCTCTGAAGCTTGCGACTTTTTGGTTTGCAGCTGCGCATATAAGATAGCTATGGAGCCGATTAAGGCGCTGGCGAGGGGGATGCCGATGACGATGAATGCATTTTCCATATTTACAGGTTTTCCGTTTAACGCAAAGAGGCAAAGAAGTAAAGAAGATAGGGGGAAGTAGAAAGTCTAGTCTTTCGAGCAACGAATCTAAAAAATTTTAACACAAAGAAAATACATTAAGAACACAAAGGACACAAAGAAGGAAAAAGACAAAAACAAAGGTTTTATTTCTTGGCTGTGTTCAGCGAAAACTTTCGGTCACAGAACCTAGGAAATTTTAACGCAAAGAAACACATAAAGGCGCAAAGATCGCAAAGAAGGCAAAAAATGGCATGCTTCAAAGAGAGGTAAATGCCAAAAAAATATTTTCTTCTTTGCGGTCTTTGCGCTCTTTTGTGTTCCCTTTGCGTTTAAATTGTCCTATATTCGCACGAAAAGAAAATCATTCGTCTTCTTCTTCGAGGTCATCTGGCTCGGGTTCAAATTCTTCCAATTTTTTCAGCCGTTTGCCCGTAACCAAGCGAATCAGCGACAGGCTCAAGGCAATGGCGATGTAACTCCATGAGATAGCAAATAAAACCAAGGCAAAGTGGCTGAGGATGGAGTAAAACAAGGCTATGGCACACAAAGTGGTGATAAATATAGCTTGAAAGGAAGCCACGCGGAAGCGCAGCGTTTTTACACTGGGGAATTTCCAGCGGCTGATCATCAGAAAACCAAGTAGAGTCAT
>PLSG01000126.1 GCA_003164155.1 Parachlamydiaceae bacterium
GAATGCTGCCTTCTGGCGGAAGTATAGTCAAAGATAAGCTGGGGGGAAACAGGGCAATAAATTAAATGATTAAAAGAAGTCATAGTCTTAACCTGTGTGCGTAGATAGAATCGAAAGCCCCTTCCAAAGGCATGTTCAAGTGCACCTTTTTTAAAAAAAGATGCAGCATAGCAGATTCTTAGACTAATTTAAGAATTTTTTATGGCTTTATAGTCGTTCTTGGAAGTCGCCAGAATCTACTTTAATTATCTCATTAGAGGCAACTAAATAGCCTTAAAATAGCATTGTCATCCAAAGGGCATCAAAGCCCGGAAAGAAGAGAGAAATACTTTTTCAATTTAAGGTTTTCCTATTGCTTTATAAATATATATCCTTTAAAATGGTTCGTTAAAATTAAAATGTTAATTTCAGTCAGGAGATTTATGAATTTTCAGTTTATCACTAAAAAAATAGTGAGTTTTTTTTTTCTAGGTTCTTTGTTTTTGTGTAACACTACGATATATGCAGAACCCCTTGCAAAACCCCTTGTAAGATCCCTATTTTTTAAGGCTGGTGATAAAGCTTCATATAAAATATTCCAAAAAGCAGATTTTGAAATTGATTTCGGTAAAGAGGAATTTCTCAATGGAGTCCTTTACCGGCAATTAGAAGAGACTATTGTTTTAGATATAGAAATTTTATCTTCAAATCAACAAACTTTCAGCTATCCTTTTGATGTGAAAGTTACGTTGAGAAAACTGCTTATCAATAATGCTGAACAACATGAAGAAAGTTCTGAAATTATGAAATATGACTCCAGCGTTTCTGAAATATCTAAAAATCGCATTGAAGAATGTTTTGATAAGTTAATCAACTATTCGCTAATTTTCAGATTGGAAAAAGAATTTGAAGCTAAAGAAAATACCGGTCGATTAGATCAGTTCTATAAGGAGTTCAATGCTTTAGATTCGGATTTCACTTGTATTACCCTTTTGCATTTTGACTGTTTATTTGCACAATTATTTCACCTTTCAGGAGAAAATCTATTATTAAGTCACTCATATCCTGTTTCCTACCCTGTCCCCCAGGATAGGGCATACGATGAAGATGTTATCTGGTACCAAGACAGCGCTTATAGGATAAATGCCATAAAAGCGAAAAAAATTGAAAGTTCCTGGCAAGGGAATGTTAAACTAGCCAGCCCTGATTGGAGTACAGATACGGATGTGTCGTTTGTTGGAAATGTGATATGGGACATCGCTAACCCGATGATCCAAAAACGCGATTTAGACGTCCAAGTAGACGTTAAAATAGAAGAACAAGATTTTTTTAAGATGTCACTACAACAGATAGTGGAATCGACTCCTTTAATAAACTAGGAAGGATGAAAATGCACTTTTCTTAGCATAGTCGAAAACCCTTTTGAGTACACTCAAGAATCTAAAAACACTGTTTCAGCTCCAATCTTATAAGGATGTGAAGCATAAAAAAATGCTGTTTATATTCTTTAAATGTTCATCGATATACTTCTCGTCTATGTCCGATTTCAACGACTAGCACAAGAAGTATATCTTTTTTGATAGAGTAAATAACCCGATAATCTCCAGAACGGATGCGATACAAAGCCTCCTTATGGCATTGGAGCTTGATGCTTCCTAAAGGCATAGGATCTTGTTCTAATGCGTCGATTTTTTCGATGATTTTCAATCGATCCTTTTTGGGAACTTTTTCTAGAGATTTCTCTGCGTTTTCTGAAATTTCAACTTCGTATTTCACATTAACCGCTCTCTTGCCTTCCTCCAGGAGGAGGCTTTTTCTTCCCCAGATTCCATTCTTCTTAGGGTTTGATGAGCCTTTTCAGCTAACCAGTCATCTTCGATTTTTTCCATCTTCTCAAAAGTTGCAAGAAGCATAAATTGTCGCATAGTGACCCCTAGCTTTGCGCAGGCCATCTTTAAATAAGTATGCTCGTCAGAGTCCATATCTAATGTTAAACGTGCTTTATGTAGATTAGTCATAACCTCACCTCCTGTCCATATTATACAGAAACACAGAAATCTGTGCAAAGAAATAGTGTTTTTTCGGAGACCAAGACGATGGAAATGGGGTCAGGCTTCACAGTATCACAATTGCGGATTGCCAATTTTTAAACTGTGATACAGTGAAGCCTGACCCCCTTTCCTTTGGCGTCCAGAGAAAACCCACTAGCTTGAATTTCCTATACACTTTCTCACTTATTACATAGAAGAATAAAGAAATGCATTCTTAAATGAAATGACACCGGTGTTTAATTCCTCAGCCAGCGTAAAAAACACCGGTGCTTGAGTTAGGTCTATTGCGGGATTTTTTAGTATTCCCGACCTGGATAATTGTTCGGTTACGGAGATGGCTTTGCCTGTGTTGTCAGTGCCTTTGTAAAAGCTTTTCGATGTGATTTTGAAGTTCACTTCGTTTAGGTTATTGGGGTTGTTGTAAACTTCGGCTAGAAGCGTTATCTTTTGCAGCTGATGACCTTTAGGCGAAATAATATTATGTCCTTCTAAGGGGGTAAATGCAATTTCACACCCTTGCCCATTCTTCATTTTCATTGTGGTATAAGTGCCTTCAAACTGCAGCTCATTGGAAATATTTATGTTAAGATACAATTCTTCTTCATCTCCACTCCAATGGGATTCGAAAAGATTTGGGCTGTTCTTGTTGAGTTCGGCGGCGAAAACGCGTTCTGAATTCAGTGTACAGCAAATACTGGCAATTATCAGAAACAGGGTATGGAATAAGCGTTGCATGGAACATCCTTAAGTTTTAACGGATTAACTTGTGTAACCCTCTTCTATTTGCAGCGAGTGAGGGGTTGGCTACTATAAGTGGGAAAAACTAAAAAAGCCAGG
>PLSG01000422.1 GCA_003164155.1 Parachlamydiaceae bacterium
TGTTATCCGCATTGCGCACTATAGGTATGCATCGCAGAGCTAAAAAGGAGAAGGACACGGACACATCTGCTCTAATTAGGGAAGCGGTAGCGGAGTTCCTGGCCAAAAGAGCCAAGGAATAGCCATCCCTTATTTTGACCCTGGCCGATTGCACATCCGGCCAGGGATTCCCAACCTGCAAACCACACTTTTGCTGCTGCCTATCCCCTCATTTCGTTTCGGTACCGACCGGTACCGAAACGAATAAACACAAAAAACAACATTAGATTACATTTTCACACAATCAGGTTGCCGCAAATCACACCAAGATGTATATTGATCATACAAACACCAAAAAGGAAGGGTGCAATGCGGTACATATCATATCTAAGAGTTTCCACAGAGGAGCAAAGTTTAGGTCTAGATGCTCAAAAAGCGGCATGTCAAGAATACAGTCGCAAGCATGGTACGGAGCTGCATGAGGTTTTCATCGATGAAGGGTTATGCGGTGCGCTGTCTTTTGATAAGAGACCAGGAATACTGAATGCTATCGCATCCTTAGAAAAAGGGGATGTCCTATTGGTTGCAAAGCGTGACCGTCTATCAAGAGGCGACACCATGGCTATGGCTATGATCGAAGCTGGCGTTGCAAGGAAAAAGGCCAAGATAGTTTCCACTGCTGGGGAAGGAACAGAAAACGAAGATCCCTGTTCAATCTTAATGCGCCGCATGGTGGATGCCTTTGGTGAGTATGAGCGTTTGATCATAAAGAATAGGACGAAGGCAGCCTTGCAGACAAAAAAGGCAAAGGGCGAGCGCGTGGGTAGAGTCCCTTTCGGATATAAACTAGCTGCCGATGAGATCCACATTGAGCGATGCGAAATTGAGCAGGACATTCTTAGGCAAATAAATGACATGAAAAAACAAGGTTTATCTCTCAGAGATATATCCGAGGAGATGAATTTAAGAGGAGCCTTCAACCGAGAGGGAACACAATGGACAAAGTCAGCCATCCACAGGATGCTACTACAAAAGGCAGCCTAAGAAATGCTGCCCTAGATAGATTGGCGGAGGCAATAAAAAGCCTCTCACATGACAGGAATAAGGAAATAGAAGACAAATTTGAAGAAGAAAAGGAGCTAGAATAGTTTATGGATGAGAAGAAAGTTTACACGTGCGAGGAAGTGGCCAAGATACTAAAAATCTCGCCTCTGACCGTGCGCAAAATGATAAAAAATGGCCAGATCAATGCGATCAAGTTAGGGATTGGCACCAAGGCACCGATTCGAATATCTGAGCGAGAGTTAGACAGGATACTTGCAGGGGGACTAGAAACGGCTGGGCCAGATGCTAAGCAGGTCGAAAAGCCGCTACCAGAGGCTGCCACAAAACCCAAGAAGCCAAAGGGAAGCTAAAAGGATCAACACCAATGCCCAAAAGCAATAGCACAAAGAAAGCACTCGTAAAATCTGATCAAGATATAGTTTCCACGAAGGAATATGCATCCACATTAGCGGATCTCAAAAAAAGCATACGAGAATGCCAGCTAAGGGCAATCACCGCAGCCAATAAAGAATTAGTTCGCCTATACTGGACTATCGGCAAGACTATTGTTGAGAAACAAGAAGGCAGTGGATGGGGAGCTAAATTTATTGAAAAGTTGGCTAAAGATCTCCAAAATGAATTTCCTGGCGTGGAAGGGTTTTCAAGGCGAAATGTATTTAGAATGAGAGCGTTCTACCTAGAATACAAAGTAGTGCCACCAGTGGCGGCACAATTTGATGAGTTCGAGCATCTTGGCGTTCTAGCCCAGATTCCTTGGAGTCACAACATAATTTTAATGGAGAAGACTGACAGTGTTGAACAGCGTTTATGGTATGCCACTAAAACAATAGAGAATAAATGGGGAAAAAGGGCGTTGGAAGATTGGATTGAGAGGGATATTTACTCTAGGCAAGGAAAAGCGGTAACAAATTTTTCTCTGCGCCTACCTGAACCTCAATCTACTTTAGCCAAAGAAACATTATGCGATCCGTATTTTTTCGATTTCTTGAATTTGCCTCCAGGGTATCTTGAAAAAGAATTAGAAGATTGATTAGTCGAAAAAATCCAAGAAACACTGCTAGCATTCGGACATGGATTCGCCTTTGTAGGCCGTCAATATCCTCTAGAAATAGATGGAGACACGTTTTATATTGATTTGCTGTTCTACCACATTCCCTCACACAGATACATCGCCGTGGAATTGAAGACGGAACATTTCAAAGCTGAGCACACAGGCCAAATGAATTTTTATCTTGCCGCAATCGACGACATGCTCAAAACGCCGCAGGATAACCCTAGCATAGGTCTCATTCTCTGTAAGAAAAAATCTAAAATCAAAGCAGAATATGCCTTGAGAGATCTTCAAAAACTAATGAGCGTTGCAGAGTACTCCACAGAGACTCAGAAAAAATCACCTAAGACAATTGATAACCTTTTGCCCACTATCCAAGAAATCGAAGAGGAATTAGAAAAGGAGAAATATCCATGACAACACCGACAAAAAATGCCCCCAATTCCAAAGAATCCGAAATGATGGTGCTCGGCTGCATGCTCACCAGCGTCAACGGACTGAATATCGCCGCGGACAGTTTAGACGACTCCGATTTCTACTACAACGAGCACAAAATCATCTTCGGTATATTGAAAGCGGCCTATAAAAACGACAAACCGGGCGATGTTCTCCTAGTAGCAGAGGAACTCAAAAGACAAGACAAGCTTAAGATCGTCGGTGGAGTGGCTTATATTACAACACTGGCTCAATATGCCGGAACATCGGCGCACATTGAAGAGTACGCCAGCATAGTCAAAGATAAAGCCATGCTGCGCAGCATGATCAACGCGGCGAGTAATCTTGAAAAAGCCGCCCTTCATCCAGAAGCATCTGCATTAGAGTTGATTTTAGAGGCACAGGAACGCTTTAAAGAAATAGAGATTCACGGTAGTCATGAAGATAAATTCCCCATCGAATTTTTAAAGGTGCATTCTATAATAAAAAAGCCACCCGCAAAGCCGATGCTCTTAAACTGTTCAATATTTGATGAAAAAGGCAACGAAATAACAAGGCGTGGCTATCTACCTAGAGGTATAGTTGCAATGATTGTCGGTGCTGGAGGTGTCGGAAAGACGCATCTTCTTGCACAACTAGCCATCTCAGTAGCCACCGGGATGCCATGGTTAAATCAACATCATCCGATCAAAAAGGGGAATGTGTTTCTTGGCCTTGGAGAAAATAACGACGAAGACATTCGCAGGCTGCTATATAAAGCCTCAAAAAAAATCAGGCCGCCTAAGTCGCCAATGATAGAGCAACTAACCTTAGATCTTCCTGGAAATCCTATTGAAATTCCAATAGACAATCCTCTTCAAGATTTGAAAAGAATAGCCCCCTTTTCCTTTTGTGGACAGCAGGCCGCATGTATAGAAAATGGCAAACCTAGCCAGTATTTTCGCAAATTGAAAATGAAGTTGATTAAGATTGCCCCCGAAGATGGCTGGGATCTTTTAATTTTCGACCCTATCTCGCGGTTGATGGGTGCTGATGCTGAGACTGACAACGCAGCTGCCACACAATTCATAGCTCTAATGGAGGAACTGGCTTTAGATCTTCCTGGAAATCCTACTGTATTGCTTGCACACCACAAAAGTAAGCAAGCAATGATGAGCGAGGCTAAGAACGAACAAAATCAATCAGCTGCCAGAGGATCTTCGGCTCTAACAGATGCTGTTAGATGGCAAATAGATCTCGCCAAAACTAAAGATGGCGCATCTCTCAAGATAACCAAATCCAACTTCACAGCAATTCCAGATGTAACATATCTCACAAAAGAATCTGATGGATATATTGTAAATGCCACTACGTCTCAAGACACAACCAAAGTACCGCCAGCGCAAAAAACAACTTCTAACCCATACGCTAACATTAGATAACAGGAAACATATGCCAGTATCTACATACATCGCTACAGAAATAGGGTGGATTCCTAATCTAACATCTAATGCGAGTGCTGATATTTATTTAACACCAAAAGAACAAGAAAACCTTCTAAACACAAAAGAAATTCCACAAGAGTTATATAAAATGCACTTACAAGAAAAGGAAAGGATTGAAACGTTTCACGATTCCTGTCAAACGCTTAAATCAGGAGATCCACTTCTGGCTTTACTGCCATCGAATATCGATTCTTATAAATATGGAGAGTATCTAAGCAAAAATAAAGCCAAGATCTTTGGTGAAGATGTTCTAATAAGGATATTTGACAG
>PLSG01000378.1 GCA_003164155.1 Parachlamydiaceae bacterium
TTATCACCCTTTCGGCCAAAAATGAGGCAGCTCTCAAAGAGGCCATCGCGCGCTTTGAAAAGCATCTGCAAGCTAATCAGAGCATTGGTTTGGCAGATGCTGCCTTTACCGCCAATACTGGACGCACCCATTTCGAAGTGCGCGTGGCCATGACTGCCCAAACGGTGCCTGAGCTCTTAGTCAAACTGACCCAAGCCCCTTTCGAGATCTGCCACGCCCCATCCAAACCGCCAAAGATAGCGTTTCTCTTTGCCGGCCAAGGCTCGCATTATGCGGGCATGGGAAAACTCCTCTACGACACGCAACCTATTTTTAAGCAGCATCTCGACGTATGCGCAAGCCTGCTCGACAAGCAATTGGGGCAACCGCTCTTAGAACTTCTATTTCAAGCTGGAGAAAGCACTTGTGCACAGGATCGGCAAAACTGCCTGCTGCCCGCACTTTTGGCCTTTGAGTATTCCCTGGCCAAACTCTGGGAAAGCTGGGGAATTGTTCCCGATTGCGTGATGGGACAAGGTGAGGGAGAATATGTCGCGGCAATTATTGCCGGCATAATGACTTTGGAAGAGGGGTGCAAGCTAATTACTGCACATACAGGCTTCATTCAGGCTATGCCTAAGGATATACTCAATTCTGTGAATATGGGCGCAAGCCTGCATGAATTGCGTGCACAAGGGTGTAAGCTTTTTATAGAAATTGGTCCTGAATGCCATTTGATTGGTATGGACAAGGAAAGTTTACTAGACGGCGAGATCATCTGGCTGCCGGGCATTAAGCCCGGCCAAGATGACTGGAATAGCATGTTGGATAGTTTGTCAAAACTATATCTGCAAGGCATTTATGTGGATTGGAAAGGCTTTGATGCCCCTTATCCTCGCCAAAAAGTGAATTTGCCCACCTATCCCTTCCAAAGAGAGCGCTACTGGATAAAAACAGTATCGCAAACATTAAAAACCTCACAAACGGATCAGCCCATACACCCTTTGCTTGGCACATACCTCTCAACGCCGTCTAATGAGAAAATATTCGAAAACTATATCGACTTAAAAGCTATCTCTTATCTGAAAGACCATCAAATCTATGCTTCCATACTATTTCCTGGAGCTTGTTTTATTGAATTGTTAGTGGCTGCGGGAAATGAGCTATTTGAAAATCCCCAGATAACCCTAGATAATCTGACCATTCAAGCCCCTATAATGTTATCTGAAAAACGACCTATGCATATCGAACTTATCGCTCAACCTCAAGAAGACGAAAAGTATGCCCTTTCAGTTTACAGTGAAGACCATCCGGATAGAAAGCCGCAAGCTTGGACCATTCACGTCACGGCCCAAGTAGGGCTTTCAAAAGCTTCTCCTAAACAGATCACATGGGAAGATCTCAGACAGCGCTGTCAGACAGCTTTATCAATTCCTGAATTTTATCGGGATTTGGCTTCCCTAGGATTGCATTATGGAAAGAGCTTTCAACCCATCCAACAGCTTTGGATAGGGCATGACGAAGTCGTTGCCGAGTTGCATAGCGAAGAAGATCTAGCATGCTTGTGCCATCCCCTGCTGTTAGATGGATGCTTTCAGGCTCTCTTTGCCCAAAGGGCTAGAGGTATTTCATCTGGGGAAGTCTATCTGCCCACGAGCATAGCGCATTTCATATTGCATTCTCCCTTAGAAAAAACAGTGCGCATGCATGGAAAAATTACCGAATGGTCGGAACATTGCCTAAGTGCAGATATCAGCATTTTTGCGCCCAATGGAGCTATTTTGGCTACTGTAGAAGGGTTTAAAGCCAGAAAAGCCACGCAAGCGCAATTAGAGCATTTGCTGGCAGCCGAAGAGCACGTTGGGGATTGGAGCTACCAGATTGATTGGCAGCCCAAACCACATCATGCGCCTATAAACCTGCTAAAAAATGGCAGCGCACAGCTAAAAGATACTTGGTTGCTTTTCTCAGCTGGAAGTCCCCTTTGCCCACTTCTATCCAAAAGGCTAGAGGAACTGGGTATGCGCAGCATTATGCTTAATGCCAAAGCTCTAAGTAAAGAAGGTATACTGAAAGTAGTGCAAGAACATGTGCATTCAGAGCATTTAAAAGGCATTCTTTATTTCTGCGACACAGAAACTTCTAGCAAAGAACCTACGCTCAACACCCTTTTGCAAGCCCAGCAAGAAAGCCTCAAAATAGCACTTTACCTCACTCAGGCCCTAGTCACCCTTCACACTGTGAAGATGCCGCCGCTTTGCTATATCACTAAAGGCGTGCAGCCTGTGCCCAATTTTGAGATTGGGTTAATGCATTCCCCGTTCATCGGTTTTTACAAGACGGCGCAATTGGAACACCCCGAGCTCATGTGCCGGCATATTGATCTCGAACTGCAAGCTGAAGCCCAAAGCGATGCAACACATATTCTAGCTGAGCTCAGCATGGCGGATGAAGAGGATCAAGTCGCTTATCGCCAAGCCCAGAGATATGTTCCAAGGCTATTGCGCACACAGGCTATTAAAAGCACAAAGGGCGCTTTAGCACTGCCCATCGAAAAGCATTACCAGCTCAATACCTTAAACAAAGGTCCATTGGAAAACCTATTTTTGCAGCCCCTAGGTAAGCCCAAAGATTTAGCTCCGCATGAGATAGCTATCGAAGTTAAGGCTTCTAGCTTAAATTTCAGGGACGTCTTAAATGCCATGGGGCTGTATCCAGGCCAGGCAGGGCCTTTGGGCGTGGAGTGCTCTGGAATAGTTACCGCCATAGGCTCTCAAGTGCGAAATTTTGAGGTTAATAACGAGGTTTTTGGATTTTTTGCGGGAAGCTTAGCTAATTTTGCTATTGCCGATGAGCGCTTAGTGGTGCCTAAACCATCTCAACTGAACTTTGAAGAAGCAGCGGCCATACCTACAGTTTTTGCTACCGCCTATTATGCACTGCACGATCTAGCTAAACTCCACTCTGGCGAAAAAGTACTCATTCATGCCGGCACTGGAGGCGTAGGGATAGCCGCTATCCAGATAGCCCAAAATTGCGGAGCGGAAATTTATACTACAGCCAGCACTCCCGAAAAATGCGCCTATCTGCGCAGCCTTGGCGTCACCCATATTTACAATTCGAGGAATCTTACATTTGCGGAACAGATTTTAGGCGATACGCAGGGAAAGGGCGTAGATGTGATCTTAAACTCGCTTACAGGAGAGGGATTCATCGAAAAGACATTGAGCGCCAGCAATAGACATGCCCGCTTTGTGGAAATAGGCAAACGCGGCATCTGGACCCCAGATCAAATAGCTAAAGTTAGACCAGATATCTCCTATTTCATTCTCGCCCTGGATGACATTATTGCGGATAATCCTCAAGAGATACATGAACTGCTCAGCGAAGTGCTTGTTCAATTTGCAAAGGGCAAACTCAAACCACCTCCCCTCACTTCTTTCAAATTGACCGAAGCTATGACGGCATTTGATTATTTGAAGCGAGCCAAACATATCGGCAAAGTCATTCTTACGCCTCCTGTACAATTATGCATCGATCCACAAGCCAGTTATCTCATTACCGGAGGTCTTGGCGGCCTCGGAGTGAAATGTGCTGAATGGCTAGTTTTGCAAGGCGCCAAATTTATCGTCTTAGCAGGGCGAAATCCACCTACAGACTTAGCTTCAGGTAGACTTGAGAAGATTAGAAATCAAGATATCGTCTTACAGATTATTCAAATTGATATTGCAGCCCCTTCCCAGTTAAAGACTTTAATGCAAAATTTTGGTCAATGCTGGCCCCAGCTCAAGGGAATTATTCACGCCGCCGGAGTACTCGATGATGGAACTCTGCTTTCACAGGACTGGACGAGCTTCGAAAAAGTTTTTGCGCCTAAGATTGCCGGAGGCTGGAACCTACATCAAAGCACCTTAGGCATGCCCTTGGATTTCTTTGTGCTCTTTTCTTCAGTGGCTTCCGTTTTGGGATCCCCCGGCCAAAGCAACTATGCCGCGGCAAATTCCTTTTTAGATGGACTGGCCTACTACCGAAATCAACAAGGTCTGCCAGGTTTAAGCATCAGCTGGGGACCTTGGTCAGAGGTGGGAATGGCCGCAAAACTCACTAAGAGCCATCAATCCAGTGGTTTGATAGCTTTTACACCAGAACAAGGATTAGCAGGTTTAGAATTTGCCTTTAAGCAAAAAGGTTGGCATTTTCTGGTGGCTAACATCGATTGGAATAAATGGTTTGAAAAGCAGCCAAAAAAACTAATGTGGCTAAGCCATCTGCTTCCCCTGGGGCATAAGAAAGTAGAAACTTCAACGCTGCTATTTCGGCTGCAAAAAGCCTTAATGGATCAGAGGGAGCAGATAGTGCGCGAACACCTGCGCCTTGGCGTGCGAAAAATCCTAGGCTTGCCTTCTAATCAAGCCTTAAGCGATCAACAAGGCTTTTTTGATAGCGGAATGGACTCACTAATGGCCATCGAACTGAAAAACCATCTGCAGGCTGAAATTGGCCATAACTATGTGCTACCCCCCACTGTAGCCTTTGATAACCCCTCAATTAATGAGTTGACCCTGTATCTCTTGGCGGTGCTATTTCCAGTTGAAAAGCCACAAGCAGAGCTGGCTGTGCTGACAAAAAAAACAGATGATCGGCAACCAGATAGACTACAAACTGAATTAAAAACCATGAGCTTGGACGAAATAAATAAATTAATTGACAACAACGATTTGTAGACGCATAACTAGCTAATAAGCAGAAAGTGATGGATTTTATGGATACAGATGAAGATTTGCGTCAATCCCTTCAAAAGGCTGTTTTAGCGCTTCAAGCCACGCGTTCAGAGCTGAAATCATTAAAAAAACAGCAAAGTGCGCCCATAGCTATTGTAGGTATGGGATGCCGTTTTCCAGGCGGTGCCAATGATCCTGAAACCTTTTGGCAGTTACTAGCTGAAGGCTTCGATGGAATTAGCGAAGTGCCCAAAGCGCGCTGGGATGTCAACGCCTACTATGATCCTGACCCGGAAGCTCCAGGTAAAATGTATACGCGCTTCGGAGGCTTTTTACATGTGCCGGTAGATCAATTTGACGCGGAGTTTTTTGGCATCAGCCCCCGCGAAGCCAAGTTTATGGATCCTCAGCAAAGGATTCTGCTAGAGGTAGCCTGGGAGGCCCTTGAAAATGGAGGAATCAATCCTAAAGAGCTAGAAAAATCGCCCACGGGTGTGTTCATTGGAGTTTGTACACATGATTACAATAACCTGCTGGAAAAATCTGAATCTGAAGCAGATTTTAATGCCTATGTAGAGACAGGCACCTCCAATAGTGTCCTAGCGGGTAGACTAGCCTATTTTCTTGGCCTTCAAGGTCCTTGCATGGCATTAGACACGGCCTGCTCATCTTCACTAGTAGCCATTCATCAGGCATGCCTCAGCTTGCATACCGGAGAATGCCATATAGCGCTGGCAGGTGGGGTCAATCTCATTTTGGCGCCAGAAGTTTGCATTAATTTTTGTAAGGCCAAAATGTTAGCGGCAGACCGCCGCTGCAAAACGTTCGATGCTACTGCCGATGGCTACGTCCGCGGGGAAGGGTGTGGCGTGGTTGTGCTTAAAAAACTAGCCGATGCGCAACGCGATGGCGATAGCATTCTAGCGCTGATAAAGGGCACGGCCATCAATCAAGATGGGGCAAGCGCAGGCTTAACCGTTCCAAATGGAAAAGCGCAAGTAGCTCTGCTGCGCGCGGCTTTAGAGAAGGCAAATGTGGAAGCGAAGGATATCCACTACATCGAAGCACATGGCACGGGCACTTCCGTGGGCGATCCGCTCGAGGTCCATGCCCTTGAAGAGGTTTTTAAAATCGGGAGAGAGCAAGCTAATCCCCTATGGATAAGTTCCGTAAAAACTAATATAGGGCACTTAGAGGGCGCCGCGGGAATTGCCGGCATGATTAAAATAATCTTAGCGCTTCAGCACTCAGCCATTCCTCCCCATGTGCATTTTCAACACCTTAACCCTCTGATAGCCCTGGATGCTATTCCGGCAAAAATCCCCTTAGAGACAATAGCTTGGCCAAGGGATGGCCAGCCTAGAAGAGCCGGCGTTAGTTCGTTTGGATTTAGCGGCACGAATGCGCATATCGTGATAGAAGAAGCTCCGATAAAAGTAAAACAACTTGAGATAATCAAGCGCCCCACTCACCTGCTGACTCTTTCCGCCAAAAGTGCGGCAGCGCTGTGCAAAGCAGTTGGGCAGTTTCAAAATTATCTCCAATCTCACCGTGCAGAAGATTTAGGCGATATCGCCTATACGGCAAATAGTGGGCGTGCACATTTTGAGTTTAGACTGGCCATTGCCGCCCATACGCCAGCTGAACTAGCCTCCAAATTAGGTGCCTCAAACCTGGTAATCGCCCAAGCTCCCTCTCAACCACCCAAAACAGCTTTTGTTTTCAGTGGAGAAGCAGCAGCTTATCCCCAAACGGGCAAGCTGCTATATGACACCCAGCCCGTGTTTAAAGAACATGTGGATTTATGCGCCCAAATACTCGATAAATTGCTGGAAAAACATTCGAGCCAACTTCTCTTAGATAAACTCTTTGAAGTTGTAGGACAGCCCCATACGGCCGATAAATCACTCTATACCATCCCCGTACTTTTTACTTGGGAATACGCCTTAGCCAAACTTTGGCAAAACTGGGGCATTGTCCCTAGTTGCCTCATGGGCCTAAACGCCGGCTGCTATGCGGCCGCTGTTATTTCGGGCACATTGAGCTTAGAAGATGGCTGTAAGCTGGTTGCGGCGCATGCACGCCTAGTTCAAAACCTCGCTCTTGATGCAGCTGGAGCATTGGCCGCGTCCTTGGAAGGGGAATTTCGCCAAATTGCCCAATCGCTTACCTATCACACACCTCACATCACCTGCATTTCCTCTTTAAATGGCGAAATAAACCCTAAAATAGACGCTAACTACTGGATAGAGCATCTTAGTCAACTTGAGAAAACAAATCATATCCTAGAATATCTGAGCGTACATAAATGTGAAATATGCTTGCAGATTGGCCTCCCTCCCCTTATGCCAGAAGGTGATACCCATAGCCTTCCGAAAGGCCTAAAATTGTGGCTGCCAAGTTTACGGACAGGTTGCGATGCTTGGGAAGTTCTTTTAGATAGCCTTTCAAAACTATATTTGCATGGCTCGCGCATCGACTGGCGAGGTTTTGATGCGCCTTATCATCGCCAAAAAATAGCGCTGCCCACTTATCCATTCCAACGCGAAAGTTACTGGTTAAGTACCCCAACTTCTTTCACTCACAAAAAGCTTCAAAAGCATGCAGAACATCCCCTTTTAGGCAATGCCCAGTACTCTCCATTGGAGGAGATCCTATTTGAAAGGGATTTAGATATCAATTTACTGACGTTNNCTGGTTTTGTGGAAATGGCCATGTCCAGTGGCCGACAACTTTTGGAAAACACACAAATCGCCCTAGAAAATTTCACCATAGAAGAACCCTTAGCTCTATCCGAAGAGAGATCTGCACACATCGTGCTTGCAGCTCATCCCGTGGGAGAGCAAGCATATGCGCTCTCCATCTTCAGTCAAGTAGCCTCCGATGGCCGGTCGCAAGCCTGGAGGCGGCATGTATCTTCACGCGTATGCCTCCCTCAAGCGCCATCGGACAGCACTATGCCATGGGAAGAGCTGCAAAAGCGCTGCTCCACAACGGTCTCCATTCCCGATTTTTATCAAAGCTTAGCTTTGCAAGGGCTGCATTATGGAAAGCATTTCCAACCTATCCAACAGCTTTGGTTAGGGCAAGCGGAAGTCTTGGCAGAATTGCATAGCGATAGTGAAATGGGGTGGATCTGCCATCCCCTATTATTAGATGGCTGTTTTCAAACGCTTTTTGCCTATATCGCCGCCAAAGCTTCTTCTATGACTTCACAGCCTATTTCAGAAAATGAAGTCTATCTACCTATCGGGATGGATCATCTGGCAGTGTTTTCTAATTGGGGAGCCACGATACGCCTGCATGCCAAAATTACCAGCTGGTCGGAAGAAACTATCTGTGCGGATTTCGACGTTTTCTCGGAAAATGGGACCATTTTGGCTTCTATTCAGGGCTTTCGGGCAAGAAGAACTGAGCAGGCGCATTTACAGCATATGCTGAATGCGAAAGAGACGCCCAGCCAATGGAGCTATCAGGTTGCCTGGCAGGTTAAACCTATGCCAAAACCCCTCTCTTTGCCTCTCCCAAACTCCCCAGTGGCTACCGATAAACTAGCCGGCCGATGGCTGGTCTTTTCCGAGGAAGATGAGCTCAACAGCGGCTTGCTTGCACACCTAAAAGCCCAAGTCGCAGATACCATGCGCATAGAATCACATCATGAGATTTTGTCCAGCAAAGAAAGCGCTCTTACATTGCTACAAGCAGCTTTCCATTCAGACTCCTTAAAAGGCATTATCTTTTTTGTAGAAGAGACTTGTTTTTCCAAAACCCTGACACTTGACGCGCTTATAAAAGCGCAAGAGTCCACTCTAAAAAAAGCGCTATATCTCATCCAAGCCTTAGTGACTCTGCATCCCATTAAAATGCCGCATCTGTGCTTTGTATCCACAGGCATACAACCGGTACCGCCTTTTGAAAGTGCACTCATGCCAGCCCCCTTTCTGGGGTTTTACAAGACCGTGCTACTAGAGCATCCAGAATTGCTATGTCGGCATATCGATCTCGATCCGCAAGCCACAACACAAATGAACAGCGAGGCCCTTTTAACTGAGCTTGCCAAAGAAGATACCGAAGATCAAACTGCCTACCGAAAAACTCAACGCTATGTGCCAAGATTAGTGCGCCCTGGTGCTTTTATGGGCAAAGAACAGCAATTAATCATTCCCGCAGATTTTGCCTTCCAACTAAACACACATGCCAAAGGTCCCTTGGAAAATCTGTTTTTGCAGCCAGTAGAATGGCCAAGAACTTTGGGCCCGCATGAAATAGCCATTGAAGTCAAAGCTGCAGGCTTAAACTTCCGAGATGTTTTGAATGCCATGGGGCTTTATCCAGGCGATGCAGGGGCTTTGGGCGGAGAATGCGCGGGTGTGGTTGTTGCCGTAGGGGCTGAGGTCAAGGCCTTTAAACCTGGGGATGCCGTAATGGGATTTGTCCCGGGAAGTTTAGCTAATTATGTCATCAGTCATGCAAAGCTAGTGGTGCATATGCCGCCAACACTTCGCTTTGCTGAAGCTGCCGCTATCCCCATTGTTTTTGGAACAGCTTATTGTGCTTTGCATACGCTAGCAAAACTCGTCGCCGGCGAAAAAATCTTGATTCACGCCGGCGCTGGCGGAGTGGGATTGGCAGCTATTCAGATAGCGCAACAAGTGGGTGCCGAGATCTATGCCACCGCCAGCAGCTCAGAAAAGCAGGCGTTTTTGCAAAGTTTAGGGGTTTCGCATATCTACAATTCCAGGAATTTGGATTACGCCGATCAGATTTTGCAAGATACCGGGGGAAAAGGTGTAGATGTCGTCTTGAATTCACTCACCGGAGAGGGATTTATCGCCACTAGCTTAAAGGCCTGCCACCCACAAGCGCGCTTTATAGAGATTGGCAAACGAGATATTTGGACGGCGCCACAAGTGGCCAAAGCCCGACCGCAGGTGGCCTATTTCATACTAGCCTTGGACCAAATGCTGGCAGAACAACCTGAAGAAGTACAAGCCCTGCTTAAAAATGTGACGGCTCAATTTATAGAAGACAGGCTGAAACCTTTGCCTTGCACCTCTTTTTCGCTAGCTGAAGCCATTCAAGCTTTTGATTATTTAAAGCACGCTAAAAATATTGGCAAAGTCATCTTGCTTCCGCCTAAACAGTTCCTCATAGATCCCCAAAGCAGCTACCTGATTACAGGTGGAATGGGGGGCCTTGGCTTGAAATTGGCGGAATGGCTCATTTCCCAAGGAGCTCAATTTTTAGTCTTAGCCGGACGAAAAGCCCCTGCAGGAGATACCTTAGCAAAACTTGAGGATTTGAAAAAGTTGGGCCGCGCTAAATACCCTAATTGTCCTGAAGCAAAAATCGAAACCATGCAGATCGATCTTGCCCATCAGCCTTCAGTAACGATGCTGCTAGGCAAATTTGGCAAAAGCTGGCCCGAGCTCAAGGGAATTATCCACGCGGCGGGAGTGCTCGATGATGGTGCTTTGTTGTCGCAAACCTGGGCGCGTTTCGAAAAAGTTTTGGCTCCCAAGATCGCTGGAGGCTGGAATCTCCATCAGGGTTCTTTGGATAAACCTCTCGATTTCTTTATGCTCTTTTCTTCTGTGGCTTCCGTTTTAGGCTCTCCCGGACAAAGCAACTATGCCGCGGCAAATGCCTTTTTGGATGGACTGGCCTATTATCGTTTTCGGCAGGGTTTACCAGGACTATCTATAAGCTGGGGACCTTGGGCGGAAATTGGGATGGCTGCGCAGCTAACCCATCGCCATAAGACCAGCGGATTGACTCCTCTCACCCCTGAAGAGGGCATCACAGGATTGGAGTTTGCCTTAAAACAACACATAAGCCATCTTCTTTTGGCAAAAATTGACTGGAAAAGATACCTTCAAAAGCAGCCAAAGGAATTAAACTGGCTAAGCGAACTAAGCCCTTGGCAGCCCAAGAAAATAGAAAGTTCACCTCTTTTAGAACAACTAAAGCTCGCCCTGCCAAACAAGCGGGATGCACTGTTAGAAAGACATGTGCGCAGTCTGGTGCGCGAAATATTAGGATTATCCACCTCTCAAATACTAAATGACGCACAGGGTTTCTTTGATAGCGGCATGGACTCGCTGATGGCTGTCGAGCTCAAAAATCGTTTGCAAGCAGATATTGGCCATGCTTACGCTTTGCCCCCCACCGCGGTCTTTGACCACCCCTCGATTAGGGATTTAGCCAAATACCTAAAGTCGATGCTGTTTTCAGAAGAAAAAAAAACAGAAGTTCTTCAGCCCCAAAAAACTCAAGAAAAAAGAATTACGCATGAAGCTGAACTAGAAAACTTGAATATTAACGAGCTGACTAAATTAATTGACGATATTGAATAACTGCACCATAAGAGAATGCTAATTATGGAAAATGATGAAAATGTGCGCAATGCGCTCAAGAAAGCTATCTTAGCAGTCAACAAAGCCAAAGAAGAGCTAGCCACACTGAAAAGCCAGCAACATGCGCCCATTGCCATTATAGGCATGGGATGCCGTTTTCCAGGTGGTGCCAATGATCCGGAAACTTTCTGGCAGTTATTGGCCAAAGGCTTTGATGGCATCACAGAAGTCCCCAAAGAGCGCTGGGATATAAATACCCTCTACGATCCCTCTCCAGAAACTCCTGGCAAGATGTATACGCGCTTTGGAGGCTTTTTAAATGTATCCATCGATCAATTTGATGCAGATTT
>PLSG01000453.1 GCA_003164155.1 Parachlamydiaceae bacterium
TATAAGCCTGGAAGAAGGATGTAAGCTCGTGACAGCACATGGAAAGCTTATGCATTCCAAGTTTAGCGCATCGGCTGTAGAAGAATTTCGGCAAATCGCTCAATCTATAACTTATCGCGAACCACAGATCGAACTTGTCTCCAATCAGACTGGAAAAGTCATTAGTTCAAATAGCCTAAACCCAGACTACTGGATAAAGAACCTGGACAATGCGGGTGAGTGTAATACATATCTAAAAAACCTGCAATCTCAAGATGACACTATCATTTTAGAAATTGGTCCACACCCTGTTCTGCTAAACATTAACGGAGATTGCCCAGCTGTAGATAGCGAAATAGGGCTCCCAAACTTGAAACGTGCGCATGATGCATGGGGCGTTCTTTTAGACAGTCTATCGAAATTATATCTTCGTGGCTATCAGATTGATTGGAAAGGTTTTGATGCACCTTATCATCGACAAAAAATAGCGCTACCCACCTACCCATTCCAACGTGAAAGTTACTGGATCAATGCCACAACTTCTTTCATTCGAAAAACGAGCCAAACGCATCAGGCTCATCCTCTTTTAGGCAATGCCCATTACTCCCCATTAAAGGAAACACTATTTGAAAATGACTTAGATCTAAATTCACTAGATTACTTAAAAGACCACCAAGTTTACAAAACAATTCTATTTCCATGTTCCGGTTTTATTGAGTTGGCCGTGGCCAGTGGCCGGCAACTTTTAGAAAGTACACAAGTCGCACTAGAAAACTTCACTATTGAAGAGCCTTTGCCTTTATCTGAAGAGATACCTACACGTATAGTGCTTGTCGCCCATCCTATTGAAGAAAATACATATGCTCTCTCCATTTTCAGCCAAGCAGCCTCCGACAAGAAGAAGCCAGCTTGGAGATGCCATNNAATAAATCTAGCACAATCTGTGCAATGGGAAGAACTACAAAAGCGCTGCCCTAAAGTGGTCTCTATTCCGGATTTTTACCAAAGCCTAGCTTTGCAAGGGCTGCATTATGGAAAGCATTTCCAACCTATCCAACAGCTTTGGGTAGGGGAAAAAGAAGTGTTGGCAGACCTACAGAGCGATCGCCAACTCGAATGCATCTGCCATCCCCTATTACTAGACGGCTGCTTTCAGGCGCTCTTTGCCTATATGGCCACCAGAGCTTATGATCATATTTCAGAAGGTGAGGTCTATCTGCCTATCGGTGTGGATCAGCTGACAGTGTTTTCTGATTGGGGAGTCATGATACGCCTGCATGCCAAAATAACCAGCTGGTCGGAAGAAACTATCAGTGCAGATTTTGATATTTTTTCAGACAAAGGAACTGTTCTAGCTTCTATCAAAGGATTTCGAGCAAGAAAAACTACGCAGGTGCATTTAAAACATCTGCTGAATGCAGTAGAAACCCCAATCCAATGGAGCTATCAGCTTGCATGGCAGGCTAAACCTTTCCCTGAATCTATCTCTTTGCAACTTCCTAACCTCCCAACCGCTGCTGAAAAACTGGAAGGACGCTGGCTAGTCATTTCTGAAGGAAGTGAGCTCAGCAACTGCTTGCTGCAGTGCTTAAAAGTCCAAGCCTCTCATGTCGTGGTTATAGAATCAAATAGTGAGGTCTTAGAAAACAAAGCAAGCGCACTTAAATTGCTGCAAGAAGCTTCCCTATTAGATCAGCTAAAGGGCATTATCTTTCTTGTAGAAGAGGCTTGTTTGTCCACTCCTGTGCTTGACACGTCCATAATAGAGCAAGCGCTAAACCTCAAAAAGGGCCTACACCTAGTTCAAGCTCTGGTAACTTTGCATCCCATAAAAATGCCACTTTTGTACTTTGTCACCAAAGGCATACAACCTATACCCCATTTTGAAAGCGCACTCACGCTGTCGCCATTCATCGGTTTTTACAAGAGCATGCTGCTTGAGCATCCAGAATTATTATGTCAACATGTCGATCTCGACCCGCAAGCCTATCCAAAAAGCAACGTCGAAGCTCTTCTGGCAGAGCTGGCAAAAATGGATAGAGAAGATCAAACCGCCTACCGCCAAGCACAGCGCTATGTCCCCAGATTACTGCGATCGAGCGAGTTTATGAGCAAAAACCAGCAATTAATAATCCCCTCGGATTTAGCGTTCCAACTAAGTACGCATGCCAAAGGTCCCTTAGAAAATCTATTTTTGCAGCCCATAGTGTGGCCAAGAACTTTGGGGCCACATGAAATAGCCATGGAAGTCAAAGCTGCAGGATTAAACTTCCGAGATGTTTTGAATGCCACAGGGCTTTACCCCGGCGAGGCAGGAGCTTTAGGGGGAGAATGTGCAGGCATTATCGTCGCCGCAGGTTCTGAAGTCAGTGCCTTTAAATCTGGGGATGCCGTAATGGGATTTGTCCAGGGAAGTTTAGCCAATTATGCCCTCTGCGATGCACGGCTATTGGTACATATGCCGCCAAAACTTAGCTTTGAAGAAGCTGCAACCATCCCCATTGTTTTTGGAACCGCTTATTGTGCTTTGCTTATGCTAGCTAAACTCACCGCCAGCGATAAAGTCTTAATCCACGCAGGCGCAGGCGGAGTGGGATTAGCAGCTATTCAGATAGCGCAACAAGTGGGTGCCGAGATCTATGCCACAGCCGGCAGCCAAGAAAAGCAAACCCATTTGCGAAACTTGGGGATTTCCCATATTTATAGCTCCCGGAACTTAGATTACGCCGATCAAATTTTGCTAGATACACAAGGAAAAGGAGTGGATGTCGTTTTAAATTCACTCACCGGCGAGGGATTTATCGCCACTACCTTAAAAGCCTGCCATCCACAAGCGCGTTTTGTTGAAATTGGCAAACGCGATATCTGTACGGCGGAACAAATAGCAGAAGTCAGACCGCAAGTGACCTATTTCATACTTGCCTTGGATCAAATGCTTGCCGAACAGCCTGGAAAAGCGCAAACCTTACTTAATAATGTTACCTCTCAATTTATTGAAGAAAAGCTTAAGCCCTCACATTACACGGCTTTTCCTTTAGCGGAAGCCATGCGGGCTTTTGATTTTTTAAAACGCGCTAAAAATATTGGCAAGGTCATCTTAATTCCGCCTGCGCAGTTAATCATAGATCCCCAAAGCAGTTATCTAATTACGGGTGGAATGGGTGGTCTTGGTTTAAAATTGGCGGAGTGGCTTATTTTCCAAGGAGCTCAATTTCTGGTCTTAGCCGGACGAAAGGCCCCTGAAGGGATCGTCTTAGCAAAACTTGAAGAGTTGAAAAAATTAGGCCACGCTAAATACCCTAAATCTTCAGAAGCGAAAATCGAAACCATGCAGATCGATCTTGCCCATCAGCCTTCAGTAGCTGAGCTGCTAGGCAAATTTGGTAAGGGCTGGCCAGAGCTCAAAGGCATCATCCACTCCGCGGGAGTAATCGATGATGGAACCTTATTATCGCAAGAGTGGGCGCGCTTTGAAAAGGTGCTGGCTCCCAAGATGATCGGAGGTTGGAATCTCCATCTCGCCTCTTTAGATAAACCACTCGATTTCTTTGTGCTATTTTCGTCCGTAGCCTCAATTTTAGGCTCTCCCGGCCAAAGCAACTATGCTGCGGCAAATGCCTTTTTGGATGGACTAGCTGATTATCGTTTTGGCCTGGATTTGCCCGCATTATCTATAAGCTGGGGACCTTGGGGGGAAGTGGGAATGGCCGCACAACTAACCCATCGCCATATGGAAAGTGGATTAACTCCCTTCACGCCTGAAGAAGGCATAAGAGGATTAGAGTTTGCCTTAAAACAACACGTGAGCCATCTTCTTCTGGCGAAAATTGACTGGGAAAAATACCTTAAAAAACTGCCAAAGGAATTAAATTGGATAGATGCACTGCGCCCTAGGCAACCAAAGAAAACGGAAAATCCACCTCTTTTAGAACAACTAAAACTAACTCCACCAAATCAACAGGTTGCGCTTTTAGAAGCGCATGTGCGCCTCGTGGTTAAGAAAATCTTAGGATTATCCACCTCGCAAGTGCTAAATGATTCACAAGGTTTTTTCGAAAGCGGTATGGATTCCCTTATGGCTGTCGAACTAAAAAACCAATTACAAGCAGATATTGGACATGGCTATCCTCTGCCCCCTACACTGGTCTTTGATAACCCCACGATCAGAGATTTAGTCAAATACCTCAAGGCAATCTTGTTACAAAGAGAATGCTAATTATGGAAAATGATGAGAATGTGCGCAATGCGCTCAAGAAAGCTATCTTAGCTGTCAACAAAGCCAAAGAAGAACTAGCCTCACTGAAAAGCCAGCAACATGCGCCCATTGCCATTATAGGCATGGGATGCCGTTTTCCAGGTGGTGCCAATGACCCGGAAACTTTCTGGCAGCTATTGGCCAAAGGCTTTGATGGCATCACAGAAGTTCCTAAAGAGCGCTGGGATATAGATGACCTCTACGATCCCTCTCCGGAGACCCCTGGCAAGATGTATACGCGCTTTGGAGGCTTTTTAGATGTACCCATCGATCAATTTGATGCAGATTTTTTTGGGATTAGTCCACGCGAAACGGAGAATATGGATCCGCAGCAAAGGCTTGTATTAGAGGTAGCTTGGGAAGCTTTAGAAAATGCCGCCATTAATCCCAAACGCTTGGAAAAATCATCCACGGGTGTTTTCTTCGGTGTATGCGAAACCAATTATCTCAGCATGCTGGAAAGGCATGGATCGGAAACAGACTTCAATGCCTATGTGGGCACAGGTAATGCACATAGCGTCATAGCTGGCAGATTATCTTATTTTCTTGGACTGCAAGGTCCATCCATGGCCATAGATACGGCTTGTTCCTCTTCTTTAGTAGCCCTTCACACTGCCTGTCAAAGTTTGCGGGCAGGAGAATGCCATTTAGCTTTGGCCGGAGGGGTTAACCTCATTCTTACCCCTGAATTAACCATAAGCTTTTGCCAAGCCAAGATGCTAGCGGCAGATGGGCAGTGCAAAACCTTTGATGCCAGTGCAAACGGTTATGTGCGCAGCGAAGGGTGTGGAGTTGTGGTGTTGAAAGGCCTTTCAGAGGCTCAAAGAGATGGCGATCGCATCCTGGGCGTGATCAAAGGATCAGCAGTCAACCAAGATGGCGCAAGTTCTGGATTAACCGTCCCTA
>PLSG01000165.1 GCA_003164155.1 Parachlamydiaceae bacterium
AAGGACATTGATTTTTGTTTATGAAAAGACCCGGTAAAAAAGGGGGAGAGAATGAAGAAGACCGTATTATATCTAGGGCTCGATTGCCCTAAAGACACTGAGCATCATGCCTATATCCATTTCCCTGTGATCGATATTGTGCCGAGAAACCCGCATTCGCCAGAAATTCGAAACACCATCCAGACTCTAGACCTCTTCACACACCTTATTTTCACAAGCAAGACCACGGTCAATATATTCTTCGATTACCTGCAGATTTATGGGCGTACGCAGGTAGAGCTGGCGGCCAAAACAATTATCTGTGTGGGACAAGGCACAGCTAAACAGCTGCACCAGAAGGGGCGGACAGCACAAATCATAGCGCATGAAGAAACCGCCGAAGGAATCATAAAAGAACTCCACCGCCTCCCCTTGGCCAATGCTCTCTTCTTATGGCCGCATTCAGCCCTTTCGCGCAACCTGCTCAGTGACTATTTTAGCGAAAAACAGATTCAGCTGCACGAATGCATCATTTACGATACGGTCCCCAAAAAAATCCATGGATTTCCCCCCAAGCAATACTTTGATGAGATTCTTTTTACCAGCCCTTCCACCGTCGATGCTTTCTTAAAAAATTTTGGATACTTCCCCCTCGATAAAATCCTCAAAGGAATCGGCCCCATTACCAATGCTTACTTGCAAAGAATCCGGTTGGCCACGCTCATCGAAAATCAAGCGCTGTACCCCACTATAGCGAAAAATGCAGATCTGGGGACGCAGGAAAATCCCTCACCTTAAAAAGCTCTTGTAATAATCGAGTTGCTCAACTATAATTGCGCCTACATGTTTTAATCTTAATCACCTTGACTACGAGGGAGTTAGAATTTATGGGATTATTTTCCCGCAGCAAGCCCAAAATTAAGATCCAGACAACGAAAAAGGATAGTTTTAGCGGCTGGCTAAAATGCACACATTGCAGTGAGCTCATACACGCTAACGAATTAGAGCAAAATGCCAATTGCTGCCCCAAATGCGATTACCATTATCGGTTATCGGCGGATGAGCGGATCAAAAGCTTGGCAGATGCCGAAAGCTTCCACGAGATGTTTTACGAGTTAGAAGCCTCAGATCCTCTACAATTTGTAGACACGGAAGCCTATCCCCAGCGCCTGGTCAATGCCAAAGAGCAATCCGGACACAACGAAGCGGTGATCGTGGGTACTTGCACCCTAGCTAAAATGCCTATTGCGCTTGGAGTCCTTAACTTCAGCTTCATGGGCGGGTCCATGGGCTCTGTGGTAGGCGAACGACTCACCTTGCTGATGGAATACGCACTGAAGCACAACTTGCCGCTAGTCATAGTCTCCACTTCCGGTGGAGCCCGCATGCAAGAGTCCATATTCTCTTTAATGCAGATGGCCAAAACGTCAGCTGCTTTGGCCAAGCTGCATGAAGCACAAGTACCCTACATCTCCATCTTGACCAATCCCACAACGGGAGGGGTGACAGCCTCATTTGCATCGCTTGGCGACATCATCATGGCCGAGCCCAATGCCTTGATTTGCTTTGCCGGCCCACGCGTTATCGAGCAGACGATTGGCAAAAAATTGCCTCCCGGTGCGCAAAAGTCAGAATTCCTCTTGCATCACGGAATGATAGATTGTATTGTAAAAAGGCGCGATATAAAAGCTAAGGTAGCCGAAATACTGGGATACCTTACAGGCAATCAAAGACATGGTGATGAACACACACCAGAACAGTTGCCGCTGCAGAAAAAGAAAACCCCAAATAAATAAGCTTTTAGGCACAATACTTCATGAAACAGTCCACATGTAACAAAGCCCATGGAACGCTCCATGAATGCATCCCCCCCCCTCAGATTTGCACTCCGACGCCAAAAGAGCAACTAAGTGTCCAAATAGATCGATTAGATCTACCAACAATTATCCCCACGCTAGCCGAAGAACCCCACTACCTGCCTCTATATGCCACTAAAGGAGCTTGCGGTGCCGATGTCAGAGCTTTCCTGAAAAGAGCCTATCGTTTAGAGCCAGGATGCAGCGCGCTAATTCCGACAGGACTGCGCCTCGCTATCCCAGAAGGCTTTGAAATCCAAGTGCGTCCGAGAAGTGGCTTAGCCCTTAAACACCAAGTCACGGTTTTAAACACCCCAGGCACGATTGATGCAGACTACCGCGGCGAAGTGGGGATCATTCTGATTAATCACGGCAAAGTCGCCTTTATGATCGAACCAGGCATGCGCATAGCGCAACTGGTACTAGCACCTGCTATACAAGGTTGTTTTACGCTTTGCTCCCAGCTTCCTTCCACCCAGAGGGGCGAAGGGGGGTTTGGACATTCCGGCACACATTGACCAGTTACTTTACGACAGAGGTGTATGAGCAANNTAGATGAAAAGCTTGTTACTTTTCTAGATATTTCCACGCGTGATGAAGCTTTGCGCGCGCTTGTGAAGCTACTTTACTCTGCGGAAAAGGTCAATAATGAAATGGAGTTTTACAATGCCATTATTGATCGCGAAAAAATCGTAACCACCGGCATAGGCATGGGTGTGGCCATCCCGCATGCCAAGCTTCCCGACTACGACACCTTTTTCATCGCCATCGCCATACTTAAGCATGGGGTCGACTGGCAAGCTTTGGACGGCGCCCCTGTGCGCCTAATTTTTATGATTGGCGGGCCTGACGACAAGCAAACTG
>PLSG01000555.1 GCA_003164155.1 Parachlamydiaceae bacterium
ACTTACACTAAGTTGACGCCATTGGCCCTGGGCTACATGCCCCCCATTCAAGGATGAAGCAGGTTAAGGACTTTTGGAGTCAATACTCAGCATACTAGCAAAGAGTTTTTCCTTATCCAATACCATGATTTTGATGGCATCATCGTTTTCTCCATAGCATAAATAAAATTTATCATTTTTTATGACAAATCCACCTGGAAAAATGACTAGGCTGTTGGTTTTTGGATTTCTTGGCGTAGAATAAAAATCTGGGTGAAAGAAAGGGGCTGAGGAAACCTGATCAATGGTAAAAGGAGGGGCATTTGAAAAAGTGTATGCACCGATGTAGTAGGTGTATTGTTTAGTTCTTGGGCTGACGTGGGAACTATGGAAAAAACCCAAATATTTACCATCTACCAGTATGGCCGGAGTACCTCCTCTAATAATACCAAAAGGCCATTTAATGATTTTATGATTGGCGTTATTTTCTTCAGCAAAGGTTGGTTTTATGCAAGAACCATCAAGTAAAGATGGCTGCAAAATCACATGCGGCGATATGGAATACTCGGTGAAAATTTGGCTGTCATAGTTAAAAAGAACCCAATTTTTTTCCCATTTCTGTTGAAAGGGAGCAGTTAAAGGGTTAAGATTACCTACCGAAACTCCATCTTCTGAATAGTTGATTGTGCATAAATTTAATCTCGATGAAAGGCTAGAGTGTGGGTCTGAAGGGGCCGCCGAGGCAAAAATCATGTAGATGGTGTCATCAACTTTCAACAGTCTTGGATCATATGTTCTGTTTCCAATGCAGGGTTGCCAAGGACCTTTGGGTGCAAAGTTTTCATCGAGGAGAATGATTCCAATATATTGAAAAAAGTCATTAAGATACTTACCTATGGGTAATTTATAAGTATCATATTAAAATGCCATCAAATAGCCACCTTCAAAATCAACTAAAGAAGCATTATAGGCGCCTTTTAAACCAGGAATTTTAATTTCAAAAACATCCTCGATAAAATCATCAGCAGATTGAGGTGATATATCGGCACAGACTGTTTGATTGAAAAAACAATTTAGTAAAACCACCATCGCTGATATCTGCAATAACATACGCCATCGAAAGATCGGCATTTTCTTATGCCTATTTAGCAGATACCTCATAATTTTAAACCCAACTCTTCAGGAAATGCTAAATAGTCGGCTGAATTTCTAATAGCAATGAGGCTATATCCAAGTTTTCGGATTTTCTCGATGCTGATACGCGCCATTTCTTTGGTATTTTCTCCAAGTTGGATAGGTCTTTCACCATTTCCTTGAATTTCAATCATTATGACTGGTCGATTTCTAAGAATAGTTAACTCGGCACCATCCAAAACATCCGCCTCCATGTTTTCCACATCGATTTTTATAAAAGAGATGTTATTTAGATTTAAAGCATCTAAAGGTAGTTGAACGGCCGTATTTGAGCCTCCCCTTGTATCTACCACATAAGATCCACCTTCATTGTGGGGGTGAGAAATAACCACATCTATGATACTTTTAGTTTTTCCAATGGCAGCGCGGATAGGGTAGGCATTATAGCACTCATTAGCCACTAAATTATAAGAAAGTTCTCGGTGGATATTTTTGCTCGGTTCAAAGGCAAGGACCATTCCGTTTTCACCCACGCATTTTGCCATGGTGACAGTGTGAGTGCCAATGTGGGCGCCGATATCCAGCACAATTGACCCTGGCTTAACAAACTTCTCTATGATAGCTTTATTTTGAGGTTCCCAGCATTTCTTGTTCCTAAGTTGATTTTTTATAGTGTCATTAATGACATTAATATAGAAAAAGCCCTGAGAAGGTACTGAGATGAGTTCATAAGCAGAAAAAGGAAACGCATTTATGTATCTCAGATCATCGTCATAGATGGCCACATCCTCGGTCTCTAAATAAGGCTCTATTAATAAATAGGCATTGTTGTACATATCACAAGCCTTTTCAGAAAAAGCTGAATTAGCATCATCGAATGAATCGGATGAATCATCTGCGGCAAAGACGCTAGCCTCATCGACCATAGATCCATCTTCGACTAAAGAACAGATATTTGCTTGAGTGCTGGCCGATATAGAAAAAAACAACAAAGAGCACAATCTAAAAAACATAGCTGATAAAGATGACATTTTGGTTCTACCGGGTTAGATTTTAAGAGGCGACTCAAAAAAAAACTATTTAATCCACTAATCTCCACTTGGTACAATTTTGCCTTTATTGTTGAGTGAGGAGGAAACCGCAATTTCGACAAAGGCAAAATTGTAGCAGGTTGAGACTACTGCTTTTGCTAAAAATATTCAATCATTTAGCTAACTACTTGGATTATTAATTGGGAGGCGACGTAGGAGGACGCGGTTCATATTTTTCAAGCTCTTGTTGCTCAGTGGGGAATGGGAAAGTGGTGTTGGCAGCCTGCTGCAGCTTGTTCCAATACCCCCTGTCCAGCCAGCCTGCACTGCCATTCCAGTAGAAGTAGAAAGTGAAAATGCCCCAGATGGGCAAAATGATATATGTGAGCTTGAGCCAACCAGGCACTTTGGCATCGTTGGAAGAAGGCACGGCGTATTCCACAGGTTGGTCCTCTTCGCCCTCTTTTGGCAGATCATACATGCTTTACTCCTGTTCTTCTTCATCTTGCATCATGCGCATTTTCGGTTCTTCATCCATGTCCAGCCGCCCTTTGCACCACCGATTGATCAAAAACAGGGCAGCACTGCCCATCAAGGCGGCAAAGAGGGCGTAGTGCCAAAGGGCACCATAGATACCCGATCCATCTAAAACATCGATACTAGCTAGAGCTGCCATACATTTCGACCTATTTCCGCCCTTCGATGATTTCAATGGTTTGTATGGGGTCTTTGCCCAGCCACCACGCCTCTGTAGGAGGGGTGATGCGCGTTCCCTTGGTCATCAGGTATTGAAATAAGGCCTCAAACTGATAGCTCGGAACGCCCACCGTAGCTTTTCCCGTGCCGCTCGGATCAAAGTCGAAAAGATGCTTAAAGGATGGCATGATCGAGCCCGGGCTTTCCGTCTTAGGCGACCAGAAGTGCCCTTTGTGCCAATCGCGCGAGGGGCGTTTGATCCCCACGCGCGAAAGATCCGGTCCGATGCGCCGCGTGCCGGGAAAGGTTATTTTCTGATAAATGTATTCGTTGGGAGAAGATGGCGGCGCTGGATAGGAATCAGATCCATTGAGCACCACATCTTGCACTAAAGTGCGGGTCTGGTCGGTGTGACAATACCAGCATCCTTCGATGGCGTAGAGGTGCTCTCCCATTTCGATCAGATTTTTCCGCGAGCGAAAGCCCAAAGGCTCCGCCGTGAGCTCGGCCACACTTTTAATGGGATCTCCATGGGGATCAAAGCGCCACTCGACTTTGCTCTCACCAGAACTGAACTTGTGCACGCGGTATTCGATGGGATTATTGACATAGATCACCCCATCGTGCGCATGATACGCTTGGGCAGAAGTGCCGTCAACTATGGTGAAGTTTTGATCCACCCAGTTTTCTATAATCACGTCGGGATCTCCCACACTGAAAGCCTCTGGCCCTTCGGGGGCATAAAGCTCGTAGATCTGGTAGCGAATTTTAGGGATCCCCTTTTCCATTGCTCCAGCATGCTCTTCTTTCCATTTCTCTTGCAGCTGGGCTTGCAGTTTTTGACTGGCGGCGGAGGCATCAAATCCCTTGGAGGACGCTGTCTCGGTCTCCTCGGAAGCTTTGGGATGGCGCAGCAAAAGCAGCTGAGTTGTGAGCTTCAAAATGGGATCTTTGTAACGGGTGATGTATTTTTCCAGCTCTGGTGGCGCTATGATGCGCACAATCTCACTTTCGGCGAAGGACAAAAGCGTGAAGTTTTTTACCAGGTGCTGCACAAACTGCAAATCGGGCCGCGTCCTGGTTGGGCTGCTGATGTAGACATGGGGGTCAGATACTTCATACATCTGCACCTGGAAGTCACTTGAGGGGCTTGTCCAGGTGGGATCGACATAGCGCGGCGCAATGAGCACTACCGCCACCGAAGTGGCAAACAGGCAGACGATGCCCACCACCGTCAAAAGTGTGGAAAGCTCTAAATGGTGGATAAACCTCTGACAGGCGCCGGCAGGCGGCGTGTGGCCATCGGAAGAGTTGTTCTGTGATTTATTATCTTGATGGCCCGCTGGGGGTTGGTCAGTCATACCGCACCTTTTGCTAATAGTGGCTTAGGCTTTAAGACGACGGTGTTGAAGATATTCACCGCAAATAACAGGTTGGCGAAAAGAATAATCGTTCCTCCGATGCTGCGCATCAGCCACCAATAATACATATCCGAGATGGTTTGCAAAAAAGGCAAGAGGGTCAGATTGTTGTGGAATTGGGCATAGCTTGTGCCACTGGCCCAGCTGGCCCACATCATTCCCTGGAGAAACCCGCCAATCCACAGCGAAAGCAAGAACCATACGCTGCCCAGCATATTCAAGGAAAAATGCCAGTCAGCCAGCTTGGCAGACCACAGCGGCCGCTTGGTGATCACCGGCACGACATAGTAGATGCCGGCTAAGGCAAAGAAGGTAAATGTGCCGTAGAGGGATATATGCGAGTGCCCTATGACCCAGTCGGTCTTAGAGGTGATCTCGTTGACGTTGCGCAGGGCCATGAGCGGCCCCTGTATGCAGGTCATAAGATAAAAAAGCGTCCCCATGATCAAAAAGCGGATGGCTGGACTTTGCACATACGCCTTCCAGTGAGTTTGCAAGGTGGCAAAAAAATTGGTCACCACAGTCCACACGGGGATGAACAGCCATATGGAAAATACGATAGAGGTAGTTTGCAGCCATTGGGATACCGGGCCGTGCATCATGTGGTGCGTGCCTACCCAGGCATAGACAAAGGCGATGGACCAAAAGCCTATCATCGAAAGCCTATGGCTGTAAATGGGCGTGTTGGCCAGCTTGGGCAAAAAGTAATAGGTGGTGGCCAAGCCCATGGGCGTAAAGATCAAGCCCACGAGGTTGTGGATATAGAAAAAGCTGGCGTTGACCCGGGAGATGCCTCCTGGCAGAAATTCCAGGCTGAACCAGCCTACGTATAGAGTCACCGTGGTCCAGATCATAGTGCCCATCAGATACCACAAAGAGACATACATCTTCTCGATTTTGCGGTGGATGATAGTCATGAACATATTGATGCACATCAGTACCCAGGCGACGACGAGCAGCGGTTTGACCGGTATCCAGGATATCCACATGGGATTTTCAGCATATTCCCAGCCGGTATTTGTGCCGGTAGGATAGGAATACACCGACAAAATCAGCACCGGCCACCATATCGCGCATGACCATTTGGCTAAAGACACGCTCCACAAAGGAGTGCCGCAGAGCCGCTGCACAATAAAATAGAGCAGTCCAATGTCAGCCGAAAGCAGCCACAGCAAGGTCACATGTCCCACATGTACCGGACGGACCCTTCCAAAATGAACGTATTCGCCGGCGAAGTAGTCGGGAAAAATAAAGGTATTGTAGGAGATGAACACCCCAAAAAACATTCCCAACACTAAGAAGATGATGGCGGGGTAGATCATCCATTTCACAGGCCCATCTTCGTACTTAACCATTTTTGCATATCCTGTTTTTCATAATCTTCCCTAAACGCAACTGGTCAGATCCCCCCGGAGGAACCGTGGGAGATCTGACAAAATGTAGTATAAAAGCTAACTTTCATAATCCGCAAAGTACAAAAGCTTATAGGCTCACGTTCGTTATCAGTGTGTTTTTTTGTGTTCTTTGCGTTCTTTTGCGGCCATTTTTTTAGCATAAGTGTTACCCATATGGGCTATTTTTGAACCATGCCGATTTGACTCAGCAGTTCTTTTTGCTTTTGCCGATTCTGGCGCATGCTCTCAAAGGTAGTTTGCATGGCTGTTTTCAATCCTATAATGCCCTTGTTCTCGGCTTGCAGAGTCTGCTGTGTTTTATTCAATTCCCCCGAAGCGGGCTTGTCTTGCCAGATTTTCAATTGAGCTTGCTGATCGCGGCTGATAGCCTCTATTTCCATTATCAACTGCTTAGCGCGGTCATTCCACATTTCCTCGGCCTCCGAGGTCAGGGCGAAGTGCAGTTGCCCCTTAACCAGCACAATGCGCGATTTATTGAGCTCGATTAAATGGATAAAGCCTTGAAAAAAGAGCTTGTCCAAGTTGTGATTGAGGATGTTTTCGCCCAAAGCGGCATATTGCTGCCCTTCGGTGGCCATGCTGTCGCCTAATTCGCGGTAAAGCTTGTCCTCGGCCTCAAGATCTACCACCTTCTTCTGCAGCTGAGCCTGCGCCTTTAAGGCGCTGGCTAAATCGGCGACCTGCCCCTGTCCTTGCTGGAGATCCAGCTGCAACTGTGCCAGCTGCACAGAGCTCTTGTGCAGCAGATCTTGAGCTTGCACAAGCGCACTGTAGGCGGCAGAGCGCGCCGAAAAGACATCATCAGCCGCCATCCCAAAGCTTTGATAAACGGCGCTATTCAATTGCTGCCTTTGCAGACCATTGCTGCTTAAGCTGCGGATGAACATCACCAACTGCATGCGCTGCAAAGTACTGGTCAAGTCTCCCCACGGGGTCATGGCCGTGCCCGGTACGCCGAACTTGATCGAGCGCATCAGGCGCAAATCGTCGCGGGTATGCAGCCAATCGAGATTGATCAGCATGCGCGGCTTGGCTTCGGTCATGACCTCGGAGCGCGCTCCCGCGCCGTCGCCTTCTTTGCCATGACAGGCCGCGCAGTTGAGCACGAAGAATTCTTGGCCGGCCTTCAAATTCTTTTCGGTATAGAATTTTGACTTGATGTAGTAGAGCTCCGGCTCCACGGCCGACTGGGGATTTGGCGTGACATCGAAGAGCGCCGCCGCATTTGGCTCCGAGGGCCCGGCAGGTGTTGCAGGCACTGCAGGTTTTGAGATGGCAGGCGTAGCCACGGCGGCAGGAGCTTTCCCCGCTAGAAATAGCTGAGAGGCATTATCCTCGCGCTGCAGCTCTTGCCAGACATCTTGCGGAGTATACTGCCACTTCAACACCTCGCTTTGAGGAAGCGCGCGGCCGCCGGCCAGGTCGGAGAAGAGCCAATCCACCAATTGCACGATCTGCCCCTGGGACAGCACCGGGCCATCGATTTTAATCCCCTTGCCGGGGGCCAGTTCGCCCCAAGGAGGCATAGGGGTGCCCTTTACCCCATGCGTAATGGAATCGATGGCATGGGCTTTAGTCAAATTGCGCAAAAAGTCGGCATTGCGCAGATTCTTGGGAA
>PLSG01000323.1 GCA_003164155.1 Parachlamydiaceae bacterium
CTTTTTCTAAAGAATTATGCAAAGCTCTCGATGCAGCCGATCACACCCTGGCCTTAGCGGTTGAGACAAACACGCAGTTGAGCAAAACAAACAAAGAATTGCGCGATGTTGTGGAGAGCGTTCGCTCCAACCACAAAAATCAAGACACTGTGTTTAGGGATTTAAAAGACAAATTAGATAAATGCTCGAATTTGGCTAAAAATACCTTTGATATCCCAGAAATGGCAGTTGGCGGCGCTTCAGGTTTTGCCTGTGGAGCAGCTACCGTTAAAGCTCTGGGAACAGGTTTGCTGGCAGGTACAGGCGTGGGTGTGGCAGCTTGCGCAGGATCTTTGGCTGCCATTTATGCCACTAAATTGATTCGTGCCAAAATCGATGATCCGACCAAGTACCAGGCTGATTTAAGGCCTACCGATAAAGCTCCAGTGCAAATTGGCTTCGATACCGAATCGAGCGGATTTTTTAACCGTCTGAGAGGCAAAGGGTCAAAAACCGTGGGCGCTATGTGCATAAAGTTACCTGGTGTAAAGAATGCTGTGATTTGTCGTTTTAATTTAAAAGCCAAAACAAGTTACAAACTAGATCCCTCAGGCCTTTTGAATCTAGGCAAGAAGATGATGACTTGTTTAGAGGCCGGAGTTGATCAACAAGCAAACGCCAAACAGTGTTTGGAAATTATCGCGCAAATCCGCAATTACACATTTCCTGGAAGCACCAGTAAATTAGTAGCTGATAAAGCAGGGGAATTTCCAGCTATCTTAAAGCATGTCGAAAGAAAATGCTTTGAAATAGTCAATCGCTGATTAACCCATAAAAATTTGCCAGCATAACGTTCCTGGCTGATTCCCCCATAGGACCTAGGGGGATCTGCTAAGGAAATATGCCGCTGGCTTTCATTGCTGCGCTAATTTTTTGCTGGTCTAGCTTTGATCTTCTAATCTATAAAAAAAGGATAATTATGGCTTCTATCCCTCAAAGCTTATGTGATGTTACTGGGATGTCTACTATAGAGACAGGAGAAATGCTCCGCAAGGCCATCAACGAACCATGTCGCGTTACCACAGCCATAGGTTCAATCGCCCTGACATGCTTACAGATTTATGCGTGCGATCTAGTGGGCGGCGCAATTGGCTCAATTGCTACGTTTGCAAGTCTATGCGAACTAAAAAATATTTTCGGCCCCTCTGATAAATCTAATCACCTAGTACAATTAATAGAAAACGCTAAAGCTGACTTCAACACATTGGAAATTTTTCATAAAGATAATAAGGCCAAAATCGCGGAAATTGCCGATCACGTTTCACGCATAGATGGAAACATTTCAGAAACTTCTAAAAAATTAAAAAACGTGTCTATTCTCAATACTGAAATGCGCAGCGAATTGAGAGAACATAACCAGAGACTTGCTGCAGAATACATCAAGGCTAACCTCATTTTTGAATCCATAAAGAAAAGCTTGGCATCGTCAGAAGAGCTTTTAAAAAAAGTCGAAACAGCCTTAACCGATAGTATCGGGCATGCCACAGTGCTGAAGGCCAAAGCTAAACTGATTGAAGAGCAACTCAAAAAGAAAACGGGAAAACCAGCCCTGGAAATTGAAAACATTATCCAATTGGGCACAAGCATTATGGAAAATTCTAGAAGCAACTTGAAGCGCATAGAATTAGCCCTCCAAGCCCATGAATCTTTAGAAAAAAATTATAATGAAGCTATGCTGCATCTTGAGACCACAGAAAAACTTCAGTCCGCATTTAACGCTAAATTGGAAAAATCTCTGAGCGATAGAACTAGCGAAACCGACAAAGTGAATGAGCTAACTACAAATACTAAGTGCCGCATCTTATCTTTAAAAACAGAAACACGCCACATTAAATTAAATCATCTAGATCAAGATGCTGTATTCCAACTATTGGCTGATGATTTGGAGGAGGCCGACGCGGCTGCCAAGTTTACGGTAAAACCAGAAGAATTTGTAATAGGTGGCGGATCAGCGGCTGGCTTAGGATGTATAGGACTAAATGCTTTGGGAGTAGTTCATCCTGGTGTATTTTTATGTACGGCTGTGCTAGGAGCTATTGGTGGCTCGTTTGCTTGCAAAGAAAGTGGCTTGTTAGAGTCCGATCCCCACTTATATAGAGCCCATCCATCCCTCTCTGACCAGAATCCCTTCCAAGCTGATTTTAATAGTTCATCGAGTGGCTTTTTTGGCCGTATCCTATTCAAAAGAGGTCTGCCTTCAAACACTGTGGGCTCTATATTCGCCAAACTGCCCAACAAAGCAGATAGACAACGTATACAAAGGGATCTCGAGAATGCTGAGAGGCATGCCATGGCTAAAGCCGATCATGCGATTGAAATAGATCAGAAAGCTGAAATGGATGCAAAAACTGAAATAGATCAGAAAGCTGAGAAAGAACCCGATTTTGTGTATGTGGATAGAGATCTTGCCCTAGATGATTTCGTCGCAATTTGTGGATTTGATATGAAGGCGATAGGCTCCCATAAATTAAACTCTACAGATCTCATTAAGTTAAGAGAGCGGATGCTTGAAGCCTTAGAAGAAAAAGATAGGTATGAATTAAAATTAAATGCCATACAATGCCATAAAATTCTTGAAGGGATCCGCACTTGCCAGTTGTCTGGTCCAGCAGGAACTGGCAATAAAAGTTTACTCTCTAGTGAAGATGACTTGCCGCCGTCCTTGCCCTCCATCCTCAGCGATGTCGAAATGCGCTGCCAAGAAATATTTACGCTACCTTGGGTGATAAAAAAAACAGTTGAAACTACTGAACGGAAAGAATAAAGAACTGGATCAGAAAAATGGAACAGATGAGACCTTTTATAGGTCTCATATTGTTTTATCTTTTACAGGATCAGAATTCACGATCCCATTCA
Source organism: Parachlamydiaceae bacterium (assembly GCA_003164155.1). GTDB lineage: Bacteria > Chlamydiota > Chlamydiia > Chlamydiales > Parachlamydiaceae > BOG-1457. The sequence goes on from PLSG01000323.1 coordinate 2,896, forward strand.
GGAAATCCTTCACTTTTGCGGAAATGCTTTGAGCCGATCTTCCTTCACTCTGACTTAAAAGATTGGCCGCAAAAGAGCGCAGAGAACACCAAAAAAAGAATAGTTTCGAGAACTTTCGCATAATATATAGCCATTCCCCTTATCTTTCCCATCTTCTGCCCTATCCTCCCCATCCTGTAAATTCACTCACAATCGTATCCCTTATGAGGAGAGGGACCATGGTTGTGAGTGAATTTACAGGATGGG
>PLSG01000588.1 GCA_003164155.1 Parachlamydiaceae bacterium
ATTAGCTTACGGTGACTTCTCGGGCTGCTCAGCGTCCACACAGATCATGGCCGCCCTTTCTCTGAAATTAATCAAATCGCACTTAGCATGAAAAAATTTGACAAGAAACTGTACTTAACACGGATTTCAAAGTACACTACCGAGGGAAAAAATAACCATCAGGCGCGCAATCTCATTAATTTATATAGTATGAATTTGAGTAAATTGATAGCTGTGGAAGAGCAATTTATTTTCCAAAGTCTCATTTTCGAAAAAAGTTTTTTGAAAAAAGCCTTAAAGGTTCCTGGTTTTTCAAAAGTTTTAGCCAAATTTGCTACTAAGGGATATCAATTTGCTAAAGATTCTGAAAACATTCAGCTAGCTTTATTTTTCTTGCGCATGGGAGCTTACTTTAGCGATTTTGCCAAGTCTAGCGAGGGATTCCCCGATGTATTAAAAGAAACCGATCTTCTATTAAAGCTAAGCCATTTAAATAGAGAGGATCAAGGGTTGATACTCCGAGAACGGCTAGCATATCAGGGTCGCTCTAAAATGCCTTTGACGCTTGAATCCTGTAAACGCATTCTAGAAGATTTTACACAATTTCAAGATAAAGAAATAACTGCCGATCAAATCGATTATAAATTGGATCATAATATCCAGCAGTTGGGTTTTATTTTGCGTCAGTTTTTAGCCGGAAAACCCACAGAAGAGATCGATTGGGTCACTTCAAAAATTTTTAATGGAAAAAATGCACAACTGGTTTTGCCCTACATTTTCTCAATAGATGAAGATTATAGATTTGATTTATTAGCGGGGCAACCGTTTTTTAAGGAAATGCCGCGTATTCCCCTGCCACAATCTTTAAAGGATTACAGCTATTTTGAATATCTATTTATGCCTGAGGGAAAAGTAAATATAACAAATTTAGCAGGTAATTCTCATGAGGTCACATTTGAAGACCTTCTTGGAAATAGCTATAAAGCTGTGGAAAAAATTGCCGGCACCTGGGAGATAACTAAAATATGTTCAGACGGAAAACGCTACACCTGCATAGGCCTTTCGAGAGAGAAAAAAGTGCCTAAAATTCTAAACTCCTCTCTTTGGCAGGATGAAGAAGGCAACGCGATTTTAATCGATAGGACGACAAATAAGATCAATTATACTTATGTACATGGCCATCTTTATTGCGATGTGAAAGGCGATCCGCGAGAGAAGTTGTATTTAGTGTTCAGCGACAATTATGATTGCTGGTCCGCGACAATTATGATTGCCGAAAAAAAAGCCCGACATCCAAAGTGCTTCTGTCTAACAAACAAGGAGCACACAGTATGTCGGGCAAATGGATCACTGAACATCAGATTAGGATATACATGCAATCTAAGCAAAAAGGAAAATCACAAAAAGCTGCAGCCGCACAAGCTGCCTTTAGTGAACGATCTGGAAGCAATATTGAAAAGCGCTCATTTGAGGCAGCTAGAAGGACAAAGCGTTGGAAAACAAGGCAAGATCCTTTCGAAAATGTTTGGAAGGATGAACTTGTTTCTCTTCTTGAAGAACAACCTAAATTGGAGGCTAGAACGCTTCTTGAGCATCTACAAAGGCTCTATGAAGGTCAATATCCAGATAGTTTATTGAGGACTCTTCAGAGGAGAGTAAGACAATGGAAGGCCATTTCAGGACCCGAGAAGGAGATTATTTTCCGCCAAAACCATCCTCCAGGTTGGCAGGGTATTTCCGATTTTACCAATGCAGATGAATTGAATGTCACAATACGCGGTGAGGCTCTTTATCACCTATTTTATCATTTTAGGTTATCCTACAGCGGCTGGGAAATCTCACAAGTTGTTTTAGGAGGAGAAAGTTATACTGCTCTTGCAGAAGGATTGCAAAAAGCTCTGTGGAATGCTGGTGGGGTGCCAAAAACCCATCGGACAGACAGTTTATCAGCGGCTTATAAAAACTGTTCAGACAAAGCTAAAGAAGATTTTACTGAGTCGTATATTCAGCTATGTGGACACTATGGCATAGAGCCTACACGCAATAACAAAGGTGTAAGTCACGAAAATGGATCCATTGAGTCACCAAACGGTCATTTTAAAAATAAGATGAATCAAGCTCTAATGCTGAGAGGGTCCAGGGATTTTGACTCTCTGGAGGCATATAGAGGCTTTGCTCTCGAATTAACGGAAAGGAGTAATAGGCGTATAGTGAAATTGGTTGTAGAAGAACGTGCTTTTCTCAACCCACTACCTGAAAGAAAGACTTGTGACTATACTGAAGAGCGTATTCGAGTCACTAGTTCAAGTACGATTTCCATAAAAAAAGTTACTTACTCAGTGCCTTCACGTCTGATTGGGATGATTCTTAAGATTCATCTTTATGATGATCGCCTGGAGTGTTTTGTTGGCGGCGATTATGTGTGTACTCTTCAGCGTTTTAGGAAGCAGAAACAGTGTCGTTCTATTGATTATCGTCATGTGATTGGAACATTGATTCGCAAGCCACAGGCATTCCGTAATTATATTTATAAGGAAGAACTGTTTCCTACTTTTGCATTTCGTCAAACCTGGGATTTGCTTGACAGTCAACTTGATGGCCGCCAAGCTTGCCGAGAGTTTGTCAAAATTCTCTATGAGGCAGCGCAGCCTGGTTGCGAAGAAAGAGTAAACAAGTATCTAGAAGAGTGCCTGGTTACTCAAAAATTGCCAGCTTCCGATAAGGCTAAAGCCTTATTTAGCGAGTTGCGTATTCAAACACCACTATTGAATGCATTCACATCAGAACTAAGTGACTATGATGCATTGCTAGGGAACCTACAAGGAGGTTGCAAATGAGCCGACGAGAAAAAGCTATGCTTCCATTGCTTCTTACTCAATTACGCTTACCGACGATGCATCGTCTCTGGGAAGATCTTGCGAGCGAAGCTGAAAGCAAAGGATGGTCAGGACCTCAATATCTATCCAATCTTTGTGAGCATGAAATTGCTGATCGTGATCGGCGCCGTTTAGCTCGCCATATGTCAGAGTCCCTAATACCAAAGGCTAAAACTCTAGAAAGCTATGATTTTGGAGCTGTCAAAGGAATAAATAAAAACAAGCTTGTAGCTATAGCTTCAGGAGATGCATGGATTAAAGAAGGTATGAATATNNAGGGGTTGGAAAAACCCATATTGCTGCCTCCATTGGTGAAAAACTAGTAGAAAATGGATTTAGAGTGCTTTTTAATCGAACCACAGAGCTTGTGCAAAAGCTACAAGCAGCAAAAAAGGCGCTCACATTACCAGCAGCACTAGAGAAGTTGGACAAGTATGATTGTCTTATATTAGACGATTTTGGGTATGTTCAAAAGGATGAATTTGAAACGAATGTTCTTTTTGAGCTCATCTGCGAACGATATGAACGAAAAAGTTTATTGATCACCTGTAACCAACCCTTTAAGGAATGGGAACGTATTTTCATTGATAAACAAATGGCAATTGCCGCTGTAGATCGCTTAGTTCATCACGCGATGATTTTAGAGATAGATGCTGAAAGCTATCGTCGGAAACAAGCTTTAAGCGCATCCAAGACTAAGACTAATGT
>PLSG01000457.1 GCA_003164155.1 Parachlamydiaceae bacterium
GGTGAATCAAACTACCGGTGCATTTACGGAAATTCCCGGTTCGCCCTTTGTAACGGGAACAGGGCCTTATAGCATAGTCTCTCCCTTCTTGATATCAGGAAATTTATTTGCTGCCGTTGCTAATTATTGTAGCAACGACGCATCTGTTTATAAAGTTACTATTACTTCTCCTCCTCAGCCCCCCAAGCCTCCTCAGCATTTTATTGGTATTTTAAAGAAACGAACTTGTGTGCAACATTGCGGTGAGAACTGCAAACACAAAAAAAAATATATACTCGGGGCAAAATGGAAGGAAAGTCCTACTGCCGATGTTGTTCAATATCGCATTTATAAAGGTCATGAACTGATCGAAAAAACACCTGCCAGTTCTGCCAAGCTTTTTCTCCAATTATTAAGGCATATGGACGACGCTGAAAAATTTTCCATCACCGCAGTCGACTCTTTTCACAAGGAAAGCAAACACGTCAAGATAAAAATTAGAAGACAAACAGAGAGCCACAAAAGGATTAACATAAAATCTCATTCAGAGCATGTGGAACCTCCATCATCTTTTGTGGGAATTATAGAAAAATATGATTGTGAATCGCGATGTCATTTAGAATGTGAGCAGAGTGATAAAGAAGGCAAACAGTGTAATAAAGAATGCGAGCATTTTAAGAAGGAATGCAAACATACACAATTTGTGCTTATAGCGAAATGGGAGGAAAGTCCATCACGTAAGATTGTCGAGTACCGCATTTATGAAGATGGAGAGTTAATCCAAAAAATAGCTGCTGATTCCCCAAAACTCTTCATCTTCCCGTTAAAAGAAAAAGCAGATGGCAAAACATTATCCATTACGGCAGTCAATTCATCGCACAAGGAAAGCAAACACACCAAAATAAAAATCCGAAAGTGATTTAAGATATAAATTACTAAAAATCTGACCGTAGGTCTATGGAGTGCGGAGCTTTAGCTCCGCTTTCGTAGAGGCGCTTCAGCGCTGTTCTTAGCAAACTTTAAGGTTGACAGCTAGTCTCAACAGATAAGCTTTAAAGCCTCTAAACAGCTTTGACATCTACGTTTTGGGAATACCCAAAGCCGGACGCCTATCGCTAAAATCTTTGAAAAAGGGGTCAGGCTTCACAGTATCACAGTTGAACTGTGATATTGTGAAGCCTGACCCCTTTTTCAAAACCAAGCAACTTCCAAATAAAATACCAACAATTCAGGAGACCATCGTTTGGATAGCGCGCTTAGGAGGGTTTTTAGCAAGAAAAGGGGATGGCGAACCTGGTATTATCACAATTTGGAGGGGATGGACACGTCTAAATGATATTGTGAATATGTATGTTGTCTTCTCAGATACCCCTGAATAGGAAAAAGACGGAAAAAGATGTGGGTAATAGAGAGCCCTCTGGGGCTACGCAGTGGGCTTCACCCATACCGCTCCTCCGGAGCTCAGGGCAGGCACAACTCGTTCTTTGTGCCTTTGTTTCTTTGTGTTAAAAAATTGTAGAGAGCATTGTGCACAGATACGCTAGAAATTTCTTTGATCTGCATGAGGCAAAGTGATGATAAACTCGGCATACTGCCCTTCCACGGAGTTAAAAGTCAAAGTGCCCGCATGCTGCATAACGACGATATTATATGCCAGCGACAGTCCGAGGCCCATGCCCGTGCCAGCTGGTTTATTAGTAAAAAAGGGATTAAATATCTGATCGCGAATGGATTCGGGAATGCCTAGGCCATTGTCATGTATTCTGATTTCCACCTGCCTACCCAGATTATGCGTCTCAATTGTGAGCTTGGGAATAAAACCCACGTCGCCGATTTGTTTTTTTAAGGCCAGGGCGTAAAAGGCATTGTCCAGGAGATTGTAGACGACGCGAAACATATCCTCCGCACTCATTTTGACATTTTCGATCGAGGAATCGTATCCCTTTTCCATAGTGACTTTCAAAGGCATGTGCTGCGTCTGCCATCTTTCCTTGAAAACCGAAATGGCCTCATCGAGGAACTTGTGTAGGGGGACACCGACGAGCTTGCCGGTTTGTTGTGCAGCGTGTTCCGACATCCTTTTCACTATGATGTCAATGCGTTGCCCTTGATCTTTAATGCTCGCTAGATTTGATTTAAGCACTTGCAGAGATTCGTGGGTGTCTTCCTTTATTTCTAGAGGGGCTTGTCCCATATACTCATGCACGGTCTTATCCACTTCTTCAATGATATTGTGGGAAAGTTCGGAGAAGTTAATTACAAAGTTGAGCGGATTTTTTAATTCATGCGCCATGCCTGAGATGACTATGCCAAGCGAAGCCATTTTTTCCTGCTGGATGAGTTGATTTTGCATGACCTGCAGGCGGCGAAAAGCCTGTTCTAACTCCTGATTTTTTTCTTTCAAGGCCAAAGTGCGCTCCTCCACTTTTGTTTCCAGCTGGGCGTAGAATAGGGCATTTTCGATAGAAATGGCCATCTGGGAGGAGAGCAAGGTGAGGATGCGCAATCGTTCGGGGCTGAAAGCCCCTTTGCTGATCTTATTTTCCAGATACAAAATGCCGATTAAATACCCTTGGCGAATCAAGGGCAGACACAATATGGATTGTGGATGATGCTTGAGCACATAGGGGTCTTGGATAAAATTGCCTTCTTTAGTGGCATCGTGCAGGAAAAGCACTTGTTTACTTCTTTGTACGTAGTAAACTATCGCCAGGCAGAGTTCGTTTGACTTTTCTTCTAGCGGTATAGGTTTAATTAGAGCTCCGCCTTCTTCTTCCAAGGTGATGCTGGCATGCACGACTAGCTGTTTTTGATCGGCCAAAATCAAGTAGGCCTGGTCAGCGCCGGCGTTGACTATGACGATGTGCATGAGTTTGCCAAGCAGCTTGTCTAAGACAATTTCGCCGGATATGGTCTGATAGGATTGGGCAATGGAGTTGATATCAAATTCCGTGCTGCTAGATAGTGTGGTAACCGTGGTGGTGTCTTTGGTTACCAGCTGCGCATTGAGGGCGCTTTCTTGGGAAGCGGCACTTTGGATGAACAAAGCTGGGTATTTCTCTATTAATTGCTTTAGTTTAGAGTGGGCACCCCAGCGTTCATAGGCATGGTAGGCTTCTTGCATATAAGAGATGGCCAAGGGCGTTTGGTCGAGGTCCACATAGAATTTGGCCAAGAGTTCATAGGCTAGAGCCGCCTCCTGCAAGAATCCCTGTTTTTTGGCCTCCACGATGGCTCGGTTGAGCGAGTTAAAGATCAGATGTTTGCGATTTAAAATGCGCGACTCTTCTGCAGAAAGCAATAGTTGTTTATGTAGAAAGTTTTCAGGACAAAATTGAGCCCACGTCTTGAGCTTCTTTTGGCATCTGGTGATTTCCTTTCTCCAGATTCTTTTCTGTTTCCAATTCCCTTCCGGATAGATCTCAGTGAGAGCCAAAGGATAGTATAGATAAAACATGATCCACAATGGATTAGAGAGTTGGTGAACGCCTTCAAAACGAAGCAGCAGGTCTGCTACCTCCACACAGCTCTTGTACAGGCCTTGAAAGTAAAGCAACATCAGGCGCAATAAAAGATAATATACATGTAGTCCTGCAATCTGGCCTTGGGGGTTTTCGATTTTAAGCAAGTGTTCAAGTTCTTTGGGAAAGGGGTTGCTGGCATCTGCGGTCAATCCTCTCAGCGCTTTACAGGCTTCCAATATGGGGATGATAAATGATACATTTGGAGATTTATATTTTTTGGACAACGCGATATTTTGTTGAATTTCTTGCTGGGTCAATGCGAGATTCTCACCTTTCATCCATGCAATAGAAGAGGCGGTTGTCAGGCAGGCTATACCATAGGAGATAACCCCATCTTTTAGACAATTATGCACCAGGGCTTTTAGATGGGGTAATACGCTGCTCAGATGCCTGATCCAAGGTGCTACGATTACCCAATAGACTACCAAGGCTGGTACCGTACCAGGCGCAGAGGGGGCTTTTTCCACCAATTTCAGGCCGATTTCAGCGAGTCTTATGCCTTTGGCTTGATTGCCAAATCTTCGGCCGACGATGAGGCTGGCGTAAACGATTATAAAATGATTAAAATAAGAAGTGAGGCCGTATTTAAGCGCGAAATTAAAACTCTTAAAATTGATATAAGAAAATAGGGTTGCGTTGGTGTTGTAGCTGGGTCGCGATAGAGAACTATAGATGCTGCTAATCATCAGTACTTTTTCGTCGGTGGAACTGGGCAATTTGGAAATATTTTCAATTCCCCCGATAAGTGCTAAATTTGCCTCTAGTTTAATCCGTTCAAAAAATGCGTCGCAGCGCGTATGGTATTGTTTTATATCTACGCCGCACCAATGCAGCGCTTCGATGGCGCAATTAAAGGATTCTAGGCTTTTGCCGAGCTGCGTATAAAAAGTGATCTTTAAAAAATAGAGGGCCCCTTTATCGTCGAGGGTTTTAGCGTGCTGCATGGCTAAGTCCAAGGTCTCTTGAGCCTCTTGTTCTTTTCCAGTAAACTGCTGGCAAATGCTCAGGTTTTTGTATAAGGCAATGCTGAGTTCGTTTTGTGTAGCCCAACAATCTTGCTCCAGAAGGCGTATCCCGTTTTGAAAGTAGTGATATGCTGAGGCAAAAGCCGAGGAATCTTTGGCTTTGTTGCCGGCCATCAGATTGAGTTTGGCAAACTCGGCTTTTTCATGTGGATCCTCAATTAGTTCGAGTCCATAATTTAGATGGTTGACAATAGATATGATATTCTCCTGCCGGCTTTCGGCTGAGCTGTGCTGCAACAATATGCGTCCAATATCTAAGTGCAAGATGGGGCGATCGGCCATGGGCAACAGCTCATAAGCGGCTTGCTGGATGCGGTCGTGCTGGAAAGCGAAGACAATGTGGGCATCCTCTTCGATAGGCATACCTTGGTAGATATCGAAGAGATAGGGCGTTTGTTTGATCAGAATGAGTTCTTCTTGGACCGCATTCCACAGGTCAGAGGCCGCTTGGGAATTGGAGATATGTTTGACTAGGGCTACCGTCTTCAAGTCGAAGGTATTGCCGATAGCTGCGGCCACTTTTAATGCGGCTTGCGTGGGAAGCGGCAGGCTATACATCTTCTTGGTCATCAAGTCGGCGACATTGTCCGATACGCTGACCTTTTCGATCTCAGCCAATTTGCCCACAGAAAGAGCGCCAACGGATGCTCTTCATGTAAAAATGCTTCAATAAAGCTGGCAAAGGTCAATTGAAAGCGGATTTGGGCATTCTTGTCATCCAATTTGCTTATGGGCGGTTGTTCTCCAATTATGCACTTCATATCGGGTATGACGGCGATAATCACTTGTCCATTTTGTCCTAAAGCATTTGTAAGGTGTGTTTTCCACAGTTGCAGTTCTTGTTCCCCTTTGGCGAGCAACTGCTGGACTAAACCCTGAAAAGCTTGGATGAGGGCGCTGTAGGGGATATCCTTTTTGAATTGATCGAATTTCCCAAAAATGAAAGTGCCCTTTTTTTGGACAATGGGCTTTTGAATCTCATTTACCAAGCTGGATTTTCCAATGCCGGCATACCCTTTTACCAGCAATATCTGGGCCAGCCCCTGGCTGCTGCGCTCGAAGATGCTGAGCAAGGCGTTGATTTCTTTTTCCCTGCCGTAAAGCTTTTGAGGGATCTGAAACTGGTCGTAGATGTCATGCTGGCCGGGAGCAAAATAGGGGATGGATCCATGCAAGTCTAGCTGTCTGAGGCATTCTTCTAAATCATTTTTCAATCCATAGGCGCTATGGTAGCGCTCTTCAGCCCCTTTTTCCAGGCATTTCAAGATGATGCCAGAGAGTGCTTCCGGCAGCTCAGGATTCACCACATGGGGCGGCTTTGGGGCTTTGGCAATGTGCTGGTGCACGATCTCTTGAAAATCGGTAGAGGCGAAGGGCACCTGGTGGGTGGCCATTTCATATAAGGTTATCCCCAAGGAATAGATGTCTGTGCGGTAATCGATGGCCCGGTTCATCCTGCCGGTTTGCTCGGGTGAAATGTAGGCTGCCGTGCCCTCCATGATGTTGGGGTTAGCTATCTGCTGCTCTTCGCGCGAAAGGATCGTCGCAATGCCAAAATCGATAATTTTAGTCTGTCCCTTTTTGAGGTTGACGACGATATTTTGCGGTTTGATATCTTTATGGATAATATGCCTATGGTGGATGTCCCCAAGTCCTGCGGCCAATTCGATGGCTATGGTGAAAAAAGTTTTTAGATCGAGCGCATTGTCTTGCAATAGGGTGGATAAAGTCACTCCTCCAAAGTCTTCCATGACAATCATGAGCTGTTGGGCGTCTTCTTCAATGCCATAGGCTTGGATTACGCGAGGCGTTTTCAACTGCTGCATAATGGAATATTCGTGCCGCATCTGCGCTTGCAACATGGGAGATGGGCTCTTTCCCTTTAGCAGTTTAAGGATTACCGGCATTTGATCGGCATGGCGCACAGATCTGTAGACATAGCAATATCTGCCTTCGTAGATCTTCTCATTCAGCGTATAATTGGCGAGGGAGGGAGTCATATAAATTTCCCGCGTGGTACTTTTAGAACTTGTATTTTCAATATACGCAATACAATAGATATTTTGAATGCTATTCTCTATGATGGCAAGGGACATAAGCAATGTCCCTTTGGAATATAGGCAATGCTCTGTTTCCTAGCTAGATCCCCCTCGGTTCCTTCGGGGGGATCTGACCAGTTACGGTTAGAGCAAATTATATCGTCAGTTACTGGATGATGAGCCATTGACGGCGCGAGCTATTGCCCTAGCTGTGCCAGGATCCCCTCGCATGTGAATAACATAGTCATTCTGTCTGGTCTGTCCTTTTTTTTGAATATGCATTGCTTTTATTACATATTTATGGCACAGTCTAT
>PLSG01000403.1 GCA_003164155.1 Parachlamydiaceae bacterium
TTGCGTCTTTGCGTTTAATTTTTTTTAGAATTCCATGACCGTAAAATCCGGGGTTGAGCGATCGCAAAGGGGTCCATATTGACTAATATTGACCCATTTGCGATCGTGCAACAGAGGGAGCTTTTGCGCAGCCATACATAGCCAATAAAAACTTTACAGTGTACCAGGAGTAAGCATATGCAAATTAAATCGAATATTTTAGAGGCAATCGGCCATACGCCTTTGGTGAAGTTAAACAAAGTCGTTTCCCACGGCGCGGCCAATGTATGGGCAAAGTGCGAATTTCTCAATCCCAGCGGATCGGTTAAAGACCGCTTAGCTTTGCATATCATTGAAAAGGCCGAGCTTTCAGGAGAGCTTAAGCCAGGCAGTGTGATCGTGGAAAATACCTCGGGTAACACAGGCCTTGGCCTTGCCATGGTCGCCGCGGTCAAAGGATACCGCTGCATCTTCACTATGCCAGACAAAATGAGCCAGGAAAAGATCCTCATGCTAAAGTCCTTCGGAGCAGAAGTCGTCATCACCCCCACGGATGTTCCTGGGGACTCTCCGCAGCACTATATCGAGACAGCTAAGCGCATCGTCTCTGAAACGCCACATGCTTTTTATGTCAATCAATACCACAATCCCTTAAATATTGAAGCGCACTACCTCTATACCGGTCCCGAGATTTGGAATCAGACTGAAGGCAATTTTAGCGCAATTGTCGCAGGTGTCGGCACCGGTGGCACGCTTTCTGGGGTGGCTAAATATTTGAAGGAAAAAAATAGCAAGATTAAAGTGATCGGCGTAGATCCTTTTGGCAGCGTGCATTATGACTATTTCTACACCAAAAAGCTGTGCACACCCGCCGTCTATAAAGTCGAGGGGATTGGAGAAGACGTGTTATGTGGGGCGATGGATTTTTCTGTGGTGGACGAAATACGGCAGGTGAATGATCGCGATGCGTTTACTATGGCGCGCCGTTTAGTGCGCGAAGAGGGATTGTTTTGCGGGGGATCTTCTGGAGCGGCCGTATACATAGCCGAGCAAGTGGCTCAAGAACTTGGCGCAGGACATAATGTGGTCACCATCTTACCCGATTCGGCCACGCGTTATATTTCAAAATACCTTTCCGATGACTGGATGGAAAGACAAGAATGGGAATCCCTGGATGGAAAAACCATGACTTCTAATCAAATCTCTGCCAGCAAAACTTAAGCGAGGAACCCTATGCAGTTTAATACAAGAGCCATTCACGCCGGCCAAAAAGCCGATCCCTCGACCGGGGCCATTATGACTCCCATTTACCAGACATCGACCTATGTGCAGAAAAGTCCAGGGGTTTTAGTCGATCAGTATGATTATTCCCGCACGAACAATCCCACCAGATCGGCTTTGGAGGCCAACTTGGCGGCTTTAGAAGGCGGAGCGTGGGGAATCTGTTTTTCATCTGGCGTAGCGGCCATAGCCGCGGTGATACACTTATTAAAGGCGGGGGACCACGTCCTTTTATGCGATGATGTATACGGCGGGACATTTCGCCTATTCGACAAGGTCTTTAAGCCGCTGGGCATTACCTATAGCATAGTGGATATGACCAACCTCCAAGCGCTGGAAGAAGCTTTTAACGTGCACACTAAGTTAGTGTGGCTAGAAACCCCTACAAACCCCATGCTCAAAATCTTGGATATTGAGAAAATTGCCAAAATCGCCAGAAGCCATCAGGCCCTTTTGGCCGTAGACAACACTTTTGCCACGCCCTACTTGCAAAATCCTTTGACACTCGGCGCGCACATTGCATGTCATTCCACTACAAAGTATTTGGGGGGTCATTCTGATCTGGTAGGAGGAGCTTTGGTGGTCAACGACCAAGAGTTAGCTTCCCGGCTCCATTTTATTCAAAACTCTGTGGGAGCCATCCCTGGGCCGATGGATTGCTTTTTGGTGCTGCGTTCGACAAAAACTCTGCATGTTCGCATGGAAAGACATTGCCAAAATGCCCAGTCGATCGCAGAATTTTTGAGCCAGCACAAACTTGTGGAGAAGGTTTACTACCCGGGATTGCCCACGCATCCTCAGCATGCTCTTGCCTCCGTGCAGATGAAAAGCTTTGGAGGCATGATCAGCATAGTTTTGAAAGGCGGACTGACGGCTGCCAAGCGGTTCTTGGAAAATGTGCATCTGTTTTCGCTGGCCGAGTCTTTAGGGGGAGTGGAGTCTTTGATTGAGCATCCCGCCCTGATGACACATGCGAGTATTCCTGCTCAGCAAAGAGCTGGTTTAGGCATTGTGGATGGGCTTGTGCGGCTGTCTGTGGGGATTGAAGATGTGCGCGATCTCATCGACGATCTGGAAAAGGCTTTAGCTGCGCATTAAAAGGCGTTATTCACTTTTTCGGTCAGCGAATTTAGGAAATTTAAACACAAAGAAACACATAAGGCCACAAAGGACACAAAGGAGCAGGAAAAAATGACGTCCCTTGACAGGCTTTGATCACCTTTTCGGTCAGCGAATNNATTTAGGAAAATTAAACGCAAAGAAACAAACAAAGATCACAAAGGACGCAAAGAAGGAATAGGAAAATTTTTCTTTGCGTTCTTTGTGATCTTTGTTTATTTCTTTGCGTTCTGTTTTGTATTTATAATTTCTTAACATATGTTTGATGAAATTTCGTTTTTTATCTTTAACATAATGTGTAGGAGATTTTCGTGCTTTTAATAAAATCTTTACTCTCTCTTTCGGCAAGTGCGCCTTCAAATGCCCTTATAAAGCCCCTTGCGAAATTGCATACGCAAACAGACGCCAAGATTCAAACTGTTGTCATCCCTTCTTTTTTGCATACTTAGCTTGCCGATATCTTCGCATGTGGTACGGGGATTGGCCAAAATATTCAATTTTGAAGTACTGCGCCATGGCACATCATTTCCCAACTACTTGGGGATTATAACAAAAGGAGCAGATACAAGCCGCGGAGGAAAAGGCGGTACTGCTGTAGTGGTGAATTTAGACAAAAGGGGAGAAGGCGTTACCCTATTGGATCAATGTAAAAACCGCTTTCATGTCTTCAAAGATGCAGAATTGGAGGGTAGGAAGCGCATACTAGCAAAAGTTCTTCCGCATACACATGCTGTATTATCTGGCGCTTATCTAGCTGATTCTATCCCATTTCGTCCTGTAAGAGTTGTCTTGGGTACCTTTTTTGGGATAATTAATTTCTTCTCTCCTACCGTGCGGTTTTTCTACCGCAAATCGGAGGTACACGGAGATGGAAATAAACAATCTCATTTTTTGATTTGGACTAATTTTCGGTTCCTCCGGAATTTAGTCCAAACTCCAATTATAACAGCGTGCCTTGCAATACAAATAGGGCGATGCTGAAGTAGATAACTAAGCCGGTGACATCCACTAAGGTGGCCACAAAGGGTGCGGATGAAACCGCCGGGTCAAAGCCCAGGCGCTTTAAGATCAAAGGCAGCATGGAACCCGATAAAGTCCCCCACAAAACTACTCCAATCAGGGATAGGAAAATGGTACAGGCGATTAACATGGGATGAGTCCCATATATATTGGAGAATAAACCCCATATTGCTACGCGGAAAAATCCCACTGTTCCCAATACTACTCCTAAAAAAAGGCCGGAATAAATTTCTCTGCGCATAATCCTCCACCAATCCTTGAGTTTTACTTCCCCCAAGGCTAGGGCCCTGATAATCAATGATGTGGCTTGAGAACCTGCATTGCCCCCGCTAGAAACGATCAAGGGAATAAACAATGCCAATACCACGGCTTTGGCTATTTCATCTTGAAAGTATCCCATGGCCGAGGCGGTGAGCATTTCTCCCAGAAATAAAACCACCAGCCATCCCACGCGTTTGCGCATCAAATTCAAGAAGGAGATGTCCATGTAGGGTTCCTTTAAGGCTAATACACCGCCGGATTTTTGCATATCTTCTGTATCTTCTTCCATTGCCGTATGCATAATATCATCAAAGGTGACAATCCCCAGCAGTAATCCTTGGTCATCTACCACGGGAAGTGCTACCCGCCCGTATTTTCTAAATATTATTACGGCCTTTTTTTGGTCTTCTTGGACGTTTAAAGCCACAAATTGGCGATCGGCAAAATCAGATACCTTGGTCTCTAAAGAGGCTAATAAAAACTGGCGGATGCGGAAGTCGTCGACCAAAAGACCCTGGTCGTCTACAGCGTAGATCATGCTGATAGTCTCGCTGTCTTTGCCTTTTAGACGCACATAATCCAGTACCTGCTTAACCGTCCAATCCAAATGAATGGCGATATAGTCTGGGGTCATCAAGCGACCTATGCTGTTCTTGGGGTAACCGAGCAAGCGGATGGAAATGGCGCGCTCTTCCGGGGTCAGGTATTTGAGCAGCTGGTTGACTATATTTTTGGGCAGCTCCTCTAGCAGTGCTGTGCGGTCATCTGGAGACAACGCATTAAGCAGAGGTGACAAGCGGGGGCAAGGCAGCGCGGTCATCATCTCTTTCTGCACTTTCAAAGGCAGATAGGCAAAAGTGCGTACAGCATTGTCTTCGGCAATTGCATTGAAAATGAGGATTTGCTCATCAATGGGTCTTCCAGTGATGACATCAGCTAAATCGATGGCAGATAGCGCATTTAATTGAGCCGTGTGCTCCGCGATATTTGCAGAAGTTATGTGCAAATTATCGAAATTAGGATAGTGTTTTCTCATAGTTCAAAAAATCCTCTAGTGCACTGTCAAGGTAA
>PLSG01000580.1 GCA_003164155.1 Parachlamydiaceae bacterium
AAGGGGTCAGGCTTCACAGTATCACTGTTACTGCTCTCAACTGTGATACTGTGAAGCCTGACCCCTTTTACAGAACTCAGGAAATTTAAACACAAAGAAACACACAAAGGACACAAAGATCAAAAAGAAGGAATAAGCAATTTTATTTTTTTCGGCATAAAATGCAAAGATGTAGTAATTATTTTTGTCCTTTCCTTCTTTGTGATCTTTGTGTTCTTTGTGTTCTTCTGTGTTTCTTTGCGTTTAAATTTCCTNNTCAGAATTCTTGATCTCGAGGAACGAGGTGGAGACCAAGAATTCTGATCCTGTAAATTTTTCACAGGATGGAAAGGATAAAAAAGATGGAGAGGATAGACTGATAAGGTGAACAAGGTGTATTCTTTGGACGAAATTAAACCAATGGCCGATTTGGCTTCCAAAATAATCAATGCCGGCCAAAAAGATCTGGAAGACATCCAAACAAACCTCAGCAATTTCTTAGCAGACCTCACAAAAGGGCACTGTGCCAAAACGCTTTTTAAAAATTACGGCGACATGTTTATCAATGAGAAAGGCAGATATTACATATCCATTCGCAATGTTGAACATTATATACATATTTTAGAAAGAGTTTATTTCCAAATATTTAAAAGATTAATTGATGAATTAGTAAAATATCGCCTCGATAGCCTGGATTGCACACCAGATGAAGAATTATACGCGGAAATAGATGATTTCAAAAGTGTCAAAATGGAAAGCCAAGCAGGGCGTCCTTCCAAGCGAAAAATCCATCACCCCAAAGCCAGAATTTCCCCTACTGCCATAAAAAGCGCAACTTTCCCGAAAATAGATCCGCCTGCGCCGTTTGGAGCAGCTCTTCAAAATGAAATCCCAGCCTCACTGACCACACAGGCATGGGAGCTGCCTACCACTTTTGAGGGCCTCATCTATGCCTTTGGATTAGAAGCAGCTCACCTAGCGGGAATCCCTGCAGCTTCACCTTCCGCCGGCGGCGCTAAAGCACGCCACTCAAAAGCTGTCAAAGCGGTATTTGCTCAGTTACATGCCAACAAATGCCTCAGTTTACATCTACGTACGCTTCAGGCTGCTGCTGGGCCTTCGGCATGTAAATCTAACCGCGAGTACGCTCTTTATTGGGCGTACTTGGGGGCGGAACAAGCTTTGACTGCAAAGTTTGTCCAGAAATACCCCGATACGCGCATTTTACCTCATCGCCTGAGCTACTATGCAGGTGATTTGGGTATACCGCTGGACAATCCTTGGACAGCTCAACCTAAACTTGATTGCTATAGCTTAAATGTGCGTTATGCCCACCAATTGGGATTGAATAAAATCGGAGTTGGCCATCTTGCGATCAGTCCCTCTAGCTGCAGCAGTAGTACTGGCGCAAGCTCTATCGAAAATAAAGGCTTATCGGCCCGCCCACGTGAGGAAGCAAAGGAAAAAGATAGCCGCGAAAATGCTGAGGATTTCAATCTGCTGATTAGAAAAGCCTTGGAGCTTCAACTACAAGCCATGCGCTTAAAAGTGGAGGATAAAAATCAACTAGCACGCCTCGAAGAGCTTTTTAAAATGTTAAACAGTGATATCAAGCCTAAGCCCTATGTCGCCGAGCCTCCAGTGGCAAAAGGCACCAAAGCGTTTAAAGCGGTCTTATACTCGCGTGCAAAAGGCCTTGCCATGGCGGCTGCAGAAATGGAGAAGCAGATAGCCTTGCACACCGCTGAATCAATTAGTGGAAAAGGATTGAAGGCACATCAAATAGCTAGCCTACAGGATATGCTAGAACATACGCAGCGCTTTAGTACGCTTTTGGAAGTTATGGCCAGTTTTCCCCAGCCTCAATTCGGCTTACTGCATATGCAAACCCTGCTTTTGGCCGCACATCAGCTGATTGAAGATGCCGGCCTATTTTTGGAAAAAGACAAAAACGTGCTGATAGAGTTGGGATCTAAGGTTCACCATGTGCGCTACCACATTGAGAAGCAGAGTTTAGGTAGATTTATTACGGAAGAGCAAAATGAACTCTTGCTGCGCGCATTGAATTTTGGCAATAAAGTGAAAGAGCCGCATCACTACTTTGCTACTACCCCCGTGAAAAGGCATTCCAAATTTTTCGCCATATGGGATGAACTGTACCAATTGTCCACTACAGCTATCGAAGCTGGCGAAGATTTCCGTCCGCAGCACCTCAAAGTGGATCATTTAAGCGCACTGACCAGTACTTGCGAAGAATTAATCGATCCTGTGCTGGCTATAGTTAGACAAGCTATTGTTTAACTTCGCGCCGATTCAGTTATAAAAAAAATGTGAATGAAATTACAGGATGGGAAGGATAAGGAACAGGATAGGAAAGATAAGAACAGGCGCAATTGCAGACCTGCTGCTTTTTTATCATTACAGGACTCCCCAAATAACCTAGTACACTGTAAAGATTGAATTGATGGATTTGGCCTGCGCGAAAGCTCCCGCGGTTGCACGATCGCAAATGGGTCAATATCAGAAGATATGGACCCATTTGCGATCGTGCAACCCCGGGGCTTTGGCGCGGCCAAATCTATCAATTCAACCTTTACAGTGTACTAGTACGTTGTTAAACATAAATTTGCATATTTGACCTTATCATTACCCATATCTTTGCATTCATCCCCGAATGGGGGTGGGGGCATAGTGTTGATCCGCCGCATTGGGAAGATGCAAATTACATCATCTATGACTCTATCTGACGCTTTTTTGGATCTGATATTGACATCAGGATAGAGTGTAGTCTAAACAGACATACGATTTTTAGATTTCAGCAAACAACAATTCACACATTCACATAAATCATCCGCCTCGATTTAATATCGTGCAAAAGCCTTCAGATTTTTCTTTTAAAGGGAAAACTGCTTTCACTTGACGGGACGACGGTCTTCAAAATGCAACAAGTGAGAAAGCAATTAGAGGGCCTCCCCAATTTCAATTCTTGGGAAGCCATGTCGAAGCGTGTTAAAGCCGACACAGAATGCTATCGCAGGCTATGTGGCGATCATTTCAGGGAAATTTCAGATCCTTTCGAGGTGTTTTTGACGTTTCAAAAGTATATGCCTGCTCATAACTTGGAATGTGAACGTTCTATTAGCCTGGAGCATTTGAACATCTTACCCTTTACGTATGGAGGGAAACCCCATCCCTATATAGTATCAGGATTGAAAATATCCACTGAGCAGCGCCTTCAAATAAATGCATTACTTGTGGCTCTTGCCGATTCCTCATTGAAGTTTCGCATCAATTCTCCCGAACCAGAAGACAATGCCTCGAGATCTGTTGTAAGCCTGTTGCGTTTTTGTAATTCCCCTCAAGTGCTCGAAGCTTTACTAGATAAACTTCCCACACATAGATGCCCAGCTCCTTGTGCCAAATCTACTCCAGAAGCTCTTGCTAAAGCAAAATCTCTTTATTCATGGACATCCGATTCGTGGGAATATGCTATGGATCAAGAATTAAGACATGTTCGGTCTGATATAGGGGATGTACTGCAATACTTTTCCGCTGCTTGCAATAACACGTTAATCTCACAAGAAGAGAGTGAACTTGATAAAGATGAGCAAAGATTTGCTAACGACGTGCATTACAATCATATAAGAGTTTATTTGCGTTCACCTGAATGTGAAAAAGAAGTTGATGTAACTAGAGAAATAATAGATGTATTAGCGCAATATGGATCTTGTAGCAGACCTTCACGAATGGAAATGTTTAAAGAAATGTATTTAAAGGTTGAACTTTTCAGGGCTATCTCGCTGGCAGCTAAAAATGGCACGCTAGAAGATCTTACCCAAAGAGAAGTTTTCATCAATACAGAGGATTCAGACGAATTTCACGCTTTTAGGCAAGAAATCGAAAGACGGACCTCAAAGCCCTGGTTTGCAGCTTAGGCTTCAGCCCAATTAAGTTAAGGATTAAATTTAATATATCTAACACCTTAAAAGTAACTGCTCAGATCCCCGGAGGAACCGAGGGGATCTGAGCAGTTACTTAAAATCCTATGGGACTTTAGTGCCGTTTGTTTAAACTTACCTATTTCGATTTTTAACCATATAACACAATTAAGAGCTTAATTCGGGTGCACAGCTAGCCTGAAAAACTAGGATTTGCCTCTTTTCGCATGTTTATCCAAAGCCTCTTCAACTATTTTAACAAAGCGGTAAAGCTAAAGGATTTTCCATCAAATAACCCTTTGTCACTTAACTTTAAAGAGGGAATGACCAGTAACGCCATAAATGAGAGTGTCATAAAGGGTGCGCCTAGTGTCGCTCCCAACTGCTTAGCTTTCTCATACGGATAACTGTTCCATAAACGTGCCTTTTTTTCTTTCAGAATAGAGGATATCAAATATTTCGCATGACTTCCCACAACCCATTGAATATTATTTTAAAATAATGAACTGAAACGAAACGATTTGTGAAATAGCCTATCACATTATAAACCTGGAGTTTGTACGTTTTTTAGCTCTAACGAAATAATGCAGATCAAGTCGGTCTCTGTTTCTTTTGCAAACACCCTATCCAGGGCATAAGGAAAAGTCGTTTCCATAAACAAGTTGAAAATTATACGCCTCTTTATTTAAATAATTTCTTATTTTAATTTTTTTCTCATGAGAAACGCACAAACTCCAGTATAAATAATTTCTGCTTTTTGACAAGAGAAGAGGTGGGGATAAAGGCTCCGAAAAAAAGGACATGGCTAAAGCAAAGAAGCATTTGAAGATTATCAATCAAAGAAAATTTTATCTTTTTGAACTTAAAATTGGATGGAGAAAACCTTTCAGTGACACTACAAGAGCCTTTGTTGCCCCTTATCGCAGTGTCACATCAACTAGTGAATCTCCATTTACTGGATGCATTTCGAACTTTTGATTGGATCAGCCTCTTTCAAGAATTTACAACGCTATCAAATATAAAAGTTTAGAAAGCTTTAGCAGGCCAAGGAAAGTCTTTGGGAAGCGCGTTTGACTGATCAATCGTTTCGGCTCAGCCCAGATCGCTATTTTTTCTTCTCAATCGGAGCTTTATTATTTTCCTCAGTTACCGCCGTTTTAGAGGCTTTAGCTTTTTTTCTTTTAGATTTCGCACCTTTTGAACCAGTGCTGAAGGCCTTTGGCGCAGCAACAGGATCCGCAGCGGGCACTTTTGCAATTTTAAGCTCATGCCCTTTTTCCTTTATTTTCGCCATGCCTCCACCTCGCGCTTCTGATCTTTCCAGCGAAGTTTTGGGTTTGACGTTCAAGGAAAATTCGTGAATAGGAACATTCTCTGACAGATACCTTAATTTTTTTTTATGTAATTTTTCCTCAGCTTCCATCCACATAGGTTTCCAGTGATCTGTTAAGGCTTGCCACTCTTTCTCCAATTCGGTAGTTTCTTCTTTAGGTAAATAAGTTTTAATAAGTATCTGCATGTCTTTTAAAACCCCCAGCAGAGGGGTTAAGCATTCCCAAATAGAAGTGCTGGAAAGAGCATGAAACCCGGGAAGGAGTTTGTGATATAGCCGGATGCCTTCAAGGTTGGCATCTCTAATTTTTTTTAAAAAGGAGAGCGTTCGGATTTTCTTTTGAAAAGCTTCCATATCGCCATTATTCCATAGCATCATGCTTAAGGTATTCACAAAGTTGAGTAGGTCCGCTTGGTGTAATTTGCAATAAGGTTCTTTCTGAAGCAAAGACTTGGTTTGAGCCATCCACAATATAATGCGTTGGTGATCATTCATGATAGTGGCATGGGGCTTGATTTTATTTTGCCGAAAAGTCTCTAAGGTAAGCTCGACAAACAGTGGCATGGCAGAAAGGGCGTGGTTTTGAACTAAAATATATCTTAGGCATTCAAAAGCAAATGGGAAGTCACGCTTATCACAAGCGCTCTGAAACACTCGTTCATATTGATGCCATGCGACATTGTATTGCAAGGGATCTTCTGCGAACAAAGCACAACCTAAGGAGTGCGCTGCATCCAAGAAAACGGTCCTAAACCTGCTATTTTCCCGCCACATGCCATAGGAANNTCCAATCGCTAGAGGGCGATTTAAAGTATTTACTAAATCATGTAGTACTTCGCATTGCAAATTCATTTGTTCCATAGCTAGGTATTCTCTTTCCTTTTTTGACAAGAAGACCGTAAGGGTATCTTTTAAATGCTTAAATGGTCCTTGAACGATAGCTACATCGAGCAGTTCGTTGAGATATTCAAGGGCAGATGGGTAAAAAGGCTTGTGTTTGTACTTCTTGAGCTCCTTCCTAAAGCCATTTAAGAAGGCCATGATTTGAGCCAACCCTATAGGTCTATGGCGGAAAAGTTTGGTTGGATTTCAAGAATCAATCTCAAACGCATGCCTAGACCGTTATGTTATTATGCTGCTTTCAATAAAGCTGTCTGAGATATCATCTC
>PLSG01000561.1 GCA_003164155.1 Parachlamydiaceae bacterium
CCTCGATTTCACCTCCTTGGAGCCATTCAAAGACAGGTTGGGAAAGAATCTATCCGGAGGCATGAAGCAAAAGCTTGGTCTGGCATGCGCTTTGATCCGCAAGCCCGAGCTCTTGCTTTTGGATGAGCCAAGCGTAGGTGTGGACCCTCTTTCTCGTCGAGAGTTGTGGAAGATCATGGAGGATCTACTGCGCGAGGATATAACCATCTTATGGAGCACGGCATATTTGGACGAGGCAGAGCGCTGCAATTTTGTCCTATTGCTCAACGCCGGCCAGCTGCTCTACCACGGAACCCCTCAGGCTATGACCGAAAGGGTTAAATCCAGAGTTTTCAAAATAACGCATATCACGGACATTCGCCGCCAAGTGCTCACGCAGACTTTGCAAAATCCCCATGTAATCGATGCGGTGATTGAGGGGGCAGATGTGCGCGTGGTTTTCAAGTCACTTGAGGATCCTGCCTTGGGATTTTCGGCCTTAAACCTTGAAAAGGGGCAGAGCCTGGAGCCAGCTCTTCCGCGCTTCGAAGATGCTTTTGTAGATATATTAGGTGGCGGACCTGGCGGCAGATCGCTTTTGGCTGAGAGCACTCCGGTAATTGAAGCTCAAAAGCGCCCGGTGATCGAAGCTAAAGCCCTGACCAAAAAATTTGGGTCCTTTACCGCAGCCCACCAGATCACTTTGTCGGTAAAAAGTGGAGAAGTTTTTGGACTCCTCGGACCTAATGGCGCGGGAAAGTCGACTACTTTCAAGCTTTTGTGCGGACTTTTGACGCCGACTTCAGGTCAAGCCTTTGTCAATGGACTAGACCTGCAGGTGGCTTCTGGGCTTGCGCGCAGCCATATAGGTTATATGGCGCAAAAATTTTCACTCTATGGAAATCTCAGTGTGCAGCAAAACCTCGATTTTTTTTCGGGTATCTACAACCTCACCGGCAAAAAAAGAAGTCAAGCCATAGGCTTGATGGTTGAGATTTTTAATTTGGGCCCCTATTTGAATACCTCGGCAGACGCCCTGCCTTTGGGTTTTAAGCAGAGGCTGGCGCTGTCTTGCTCAGTGATGCACCACCCGCCCATCTTATTTCTCGATGAGCCCACGGCGGGAGTCGATCCCATTACCAGACGGGAGTTTTGGACGCATATCAACGGCTTGGTGAACAAGGGCACTACCGTGATGGTGACAACGCATTTTATGGATGAGGCCGAGTTTTGCGACCGGATCGGCCTAGTCTACCAAAGCAACTTGATAGAGATAGGCACTCCAGATGAGCTAAAAGCTCAGGCTAAAAGTGCCGCCCTGCCTTCTCCCACATTGGAAGATGCCTTTATTTATTTGATCCAGCGCTATGGAAGCAAAGGCCCTGCGCAGAATGCCTCTGAAAGGGGAAGCGCTGCCCCAAAATCTGGCCTTCACTCCGGTGAAGAGGTGGTAAAATGAGCAAGCTGCCGACTCTGCATGCAGGCAAAGACTCCTTTCGCCGCTTAAGAGCTTTGATCATCAAAGAGTGCTTCCAAATCGTGCGCGATCCCAGCAGCATTATGATAGGCATCCTCATTCCGTTGATTTTATTGTTTGTATATGGGTTTGGGGTTTCGCTCGATATCGACCACATAAAGATAGGGCTGGTCTTGGAAGACACTTCCCCCGATGCGCGCAGTTTCGCTCAGGCTTTGGCAGATTCCCGCTATTTTAGCGTGCGCCCAGCCCAAGATCGCCGCCAGCTTTTGGAGGCCATGACGCGGGGAGAGATCAGAGGCATGGTCATCGTCCCTTCCTATTTTTCGGCACAGCGCGCGCGCCGTCCAAACAAAGCNNCCCAACACCGCCAACTTTGTGCAAAATTATGTGCAGGGGGCATGGCGGGCATGGTTGCAAGAGGAAGGCGTCAGCGATAATTTAAAAGGTCTTTCTCAAGCGCAGCTACAAGTGCGCTATTGGTACAATGAAGAGCTGGTGAGCCGAAACTTTTTGATCCCCGGCTCGCTGGCGATTATTATGGCGCTGACCGGTACCCTGTTGACCGCTTTGGTGATTTCCAGGGAATGGGAGAGGGGGACTATGGAAGCTTTGATGTCTACACCCGTGCGCATCTCTGAGCTGATTTTGGGCAAGATGATTCCCTATTTTTTCTTTGGTATGTTTTCCTTTGGCATGAGTGTGTGTGTGGCCATCTTGTTTTATCATGTGCCCTTTCGCGGTACGTGGTTATTGTTAGGACTAGTCAGCTCGGTTTTTTTGTTTACTTCACTGGGCTTGGGGTTGCTCATCTCCGCTATAGCGCGCAACCAGTTTGTGGCCGCCCAAGCCGCACAGGTCACGGCTTTTCTGCCGGCCTTTATCCTTTCAGGCTTTATTTTTGAAATTTCGAGTATGCCTTGGCCTATCCAGATGCTCTCCTATATTTTGCCGGCGCGCTATTATGTTTCCAGCTTGCAGACGCTTTTTTTGGTGGGGGACGTTTGGTCGCTGCTACTTTTTAATATGCTGCCGATGGCCGTTATTGGATCGATATACTTTTATTTTTCGGTGCGCATTACTGTAAAAAGGCTGGATTAAGTACAGCTGTTTACTCACAGGATATCTATGTTAGGGCGCATTATAGCTTTGATTGTTAAAGAAATTTATGCCATTTTGAGGGATAAGAAAAGCCGCATTGTGCTCATTGTTCCCCCTCTTGTGCAGTTATTTGTGTTTGCCTTTGCAGCTACTTTGGATGTAAAGAATGTGAGCCTGGGGGTGCTTAATCTCGATAATGGAAAAGAATCTGTCGAGCTCATACAGAGGCTGCAGGGTTCCCCCATTTTTACGCATATCTACTATCTGCAATCTGCCTTGCAAATTCCCGCCTTCATCGATAATCAGCAGGCAGTGGCAGTTTTGTCGATCGACGCCACATTTTCGCGAAACCTCTATACCGGCCATCAAGCCGACATCCAAATAATTGCCGATGGGCGCAAGTCCAATACCGCCCAAATCGTGACGGGATATATCGAGGAGATTGTGCGCCAATACTACGCGGATTTTGCCGAGCAGCATGCCGTGCCTTTACAGTCCACCGAGTTGATAGCCCGCAATTGGTATAACCCAAATCTCATCTACATGTGGTTTACCGTGCCCAATCTATGTGGAGTCCTGACTTTTTTGCTGGCCTTGATTTTAACTTCACTTTCTATCGCCCGCGAAAGGGAACTAGGCACCTTTGATCAATTATTGGTGTCCCCGATCGAGCCTGTCGAAATATTGATTGGAAAAATGGTTCCCTCTATTTTGATCAGTATGGCGGAGGGTTCTATAGTCGTTTTTGCGGCCGTCTTTATCTTTCAGATCCCTTTAAATGGCTCCTTGCTGGCGCTTTATTTCAGCATGTTTGTGTTTGTGTGCAGCGTCGTCGGCGTGGGGTTGTTTGTCTCGGCCTTTTGCTCTACGCAACAGCAGGCTATTTTGGGCTCGGGGCTGATCATGACCCCCGAGATAGCGCTTTCGGGATTTGCTACTCCCGTCGAGAATATGCCCGCCTGGCTGCAAACCCTTACCCTGGCAAACCCTTTGCGCCATTTTTTAGTGGTGCTAAAGGGGATATTTTTGAAGTCGATGCCCTTTGAAATTGTGTGGAGTAATACGTGGCCGATGGCCTTAATTGCCGTCTTCACCCTTTCTGTCGCTACGTGGCTGTTTAGGCATAGGCTTACATAGCCCCTTAATCCCCTTTTCGGTCGGCGAATTTAGGAAAATTAAACGCAAAGAAACACACCAAGTTCGCAAAGGACGCAAAGAAGACATAGGAGGAAATTTACTCACAAAAATGTATTTTCCTTCTTTGCGTCCTTTGCGATCTTTGTGTTTTTCTTTGCGTTTAAATGTGCTAGTTCACTGTCAAGCCCCATTCCTCTGGGGGATCTGAGTAGTTGCTATTTCGCTTTTCTTTAACAAATCTTTAAGATTCTATTTTAACCTGGAGGCTTAATATCAACTCCTATTCGAGGAAATGAAAAACATGACAAGCTCTAGCACTTTGCCTCAAGTAGGCATTCTGGCCCATTTTGATCGATCTGACTCTGCCCCCTCCGACCTCGCAGAAAAAATCGGCAATGTGTGCCTACTCCCCATGCGCGTATTATTTGGAAGATCCTATAGGCTAAACGATGGAAAGCTGCATGCGATGCCCAGGATGGGGATTGTTTCTAAACTGGCATTAGGCATCCTCAGCCTAGTTTTTTTTCCGGTAGTAGGCATTGTAGGGTTAGCGGGGGCGGTATTAATCACGTCTTCTAAAACCCACCAGCAAGCCAGAAAAATCGACAAATTTTTTCATAGCCGTTTTCCTGCCAGTTTAGCTCACGAAGGTGTCTCTAAAACGGGGTCTGGCCGAGATGTCAACCCAGCGGTAGTTTATGCGAAAGCTCAGCAACTCGCAAAATCAAAGCGCATATACTGGATTCCGCATCCCAGATTTACGGGCGAAGGGGCGTTTGCCCATAATGACGCCTGTGCGGTAGATGTCTGGCGGAGCAAAAGATTTGGGCATATCTTTAAGGAAAAGCGCTTTGAAGTGCTCAAAAGGGGTACACATAATGAATTTTTGAGATGGCTGAATGAAGGCTTGGATGCCAAAAAGAGCGCATCCTCCGCAGGAGCCTGCATAGGTCGTTTTAGCTCTTCCAAGGCGGTAATTTTTATGAACTGCGCCGATTTTGTCCATTTTAGTTTGTATTCCGCTGGATTGATTTCCAAGCGCAAAATATTAGATGTTTACCAAAAGCATAGATTGCAGGAATTAGGGGCTTTAGCATCGCAGAAGTTTTATGGCTTCCATCTCAAGCTTTTTGAGCGCCTGGACCTCGACAAAGCATCAAAAAAAGTCACCCCAGGTGATCTGATCATTGGGTTCAACCAGCATGATCAGCCCGTGCACATCATGTTTGCCGGCAAAGATCAGACGGGATTGGGCTTATGGTGCTTTCCTGCTTATCATGCTGCTCAAGCTTCGCTAGCTAATTTAAAAGCCCAGTCTGATGACACCGAGGGGCAAATCCATTTTAAACACTGCACTTTAGGTAAAGCCTTAGCTGCTCTTTAGCATAAAAAATATTTATAGTTCTCTAAGGAGATCGCTATGAACGCAAACCTAGTGGATTTTCCAGAAAGACCATCTACGAAATGACCTAGTCGATATGTTCGAAGTATGCACTGTGCCATTTTTGGGACAGATTAGACCTTTTTCTCAACCTGAAGCTCTCGGTTCTTGGAACTTTAGTTCAGAAAAACGCAGCCCTTTCCTAAGCTCCAGAGGAGCGGTCATGCTTTTACCCACATCTTTTGCATTCACCCNNGGGGTGAATTAAGGAGATGTGGGTATATCAGAGAAGAGAAACTGAGCTCCGGAGGAGCGGCAAGAGGATGTCCTCGAGTGAGGCCGAGTGTGCAAAAAGGGTTTATCCTTCCCATCCCCCTCCCAGGGCCTTGATCAGCTGAATGGTGGACAAGAAGCGCACGCCCTGCAGTTGCGTGTAGCTGGTCTTGGCGGCCAGCTGCGACCTTTGGCTGTCCATCACGTCGAGGTAGTTGGTCAGGCCATTTTTATAGCGGTTTAGAGATAATTCGAAACCCTTTTCGGCCGTTTCGACAGACAGTGCCAGATAGGTGGACTGGGTGTACTGCATTTCAAGGCCATTGAGGGCGTCTTCCACTTCGCGAAATGCCACCAGCACGCTTTGCTGATAGGCGGCCACCGATTCCCGGTAGGCGGCTTTAGTGCCTTCTAAATTGAACACATTGCGCCCTCCATCCGAGACCGATTGGGCGGCGTTGGCCCCCAGCAGCCAGTAGCGACTAGGCGCTTCCAAAAATTTTTTTATGACCGGGCTGATAAATCCAAATGCTTCAGTCAGCGTGATGGAGGGGAGAAAAGAGGCATAGGCCACGCCGATCAAAGCGTGCTCTGAAGCCATGCTCCGTTCTGCTTGGGCGATGTCTGGGCGGCGCGACAGAATAGCCGAGGGGATCCCGGCTGGAATGGAAGGGGGCGCGCTAAATAGGGGATTATGCTCCAGGCTAA
This sequence comes from Parachlamydiaceae bacterium, assembly GCA_003164155.1. Classification (GTDB taxonomy): domain Bacteria; phylum Chlamydiota; class Chlamydiia; order Chlamydiales; family Parachlamydiaceae; genus BOG-1457. Next base: position 6,057 of record PLSG01000561.1, read on the forward strand.
AGGTAGAAGCTGGCGCACCTATGAGTACCGCTAGGGCATCTTCTTGCTGCGCGCGCTGCCTTTTCAGATCTTCGAGCCCGGCTTGGGCGTTGGTGATCTGCAAGGTGGCATTCAGGAGATCTAGATAGTTAGTCAGCCCCTTATCGAAGCGGCTTTTGACCGTATAATAGGTGCCAGAGAAAGCTTCAATGGTAGCTTGGTAAAGATCTATTTGCGCATCCAAAGAACGCAGTTGGTAGTAGCTGCTGGCCACATCACTCGTCAAACTCAGCAAGCTTGAGTAATAGGCAAATTCCAGCGACTGGGCGTTTTGCCTTGCCGACTGATACTGTCCCCTGAGTTTACCCCAGAGATCGAGCTCATAGCTTAGGTTCAGAGGCAAGGAGTATTCGAATTGGTGGATGCGGTAGACAGTCTTGCCTGCGCTGACTCCTGGAATATCGAATCCAGGAGGCAGCTGCAGTTGAAAGAGCTCGCCTGTGTCGCTAAACAGCGGATTGAGGGTGATCTGGGGAAAGAGGTCGGCCTTTTTTACTCCGGCCATAGCTCTGGCTTGGATGACTCTTTCAATGGCTACAGTCAGATTGGGATTATTTTCTATGGCTTGCTGTTCAAGGTAGTTGAGGGGGGCATCGTCAAAGACTTCCCACCAAAAATCTAAACAGGGGATGGGGACCGCCGGCGTTGGGCTGGCTTGTTGAGAGCCGCCTTTCCACTCGGCCGGAGCTTCCACTGCCGGCGGGACATATTTAGGTCCCAGATGGCAGCCAAAAAATAAGCTGCCCAGCAGTAATGCGGCCACACCATATTTTAAGTGCATGAGCTAAAATCCCATTCTTCATTCAAGGGCATCCAATTGCTTGCTGTAGCTGTTGTAATACTCCTCGCGTTTTTGTACAAGCTTTTCCAGCTGCTCATATGTTTCATCGATCTTTTTTTTGCGTGTGCCTATGGCCTTGGCGATCTCTTGAAAAGCTGGACTCTGCCCTTTGTTGGAGAGCTCCATAAGCTGTTCTTGAGCTTGATTTTGTTCCACCTCCCATTTGCTGATGAGCTTTTCCTTGTAGGCGATATCTTGATCGATGGGTTTGACGGCTTTGGACCTGGATCCAATGATTTCTGCGCGCAGTTGCTTAATGTCCCTTTGATCGTTCCCCTTTTTTTGCCTTTGGCGAGCTTGTTCTCTTCCTTCCAGCCATCTTTTTCTAGAAAATCGCCGTAGTTGCCCAAGAAGAGCTCCTGTTGAGCTTCACGGCAAACCACGATTTTATCTAGGGGCAAGCGCTTGAGAATCAATTCACTGTGGGTAACCAGGATAACTGCGCCTGAAAAGTCCTCTAGGGCATCGATTAGAGCTTCAATCGATTCCATGTCGAGGTGGTGCGTGGGTTCGTCCAATAAAAGAATATTGCAGGGCGTAGCTAGGATTTTGCCTAGCAAGACGCGGCTTTTTTCTCCCCCTGAGAGCACGCCATTTATTTTTTCGGCTTTGGTGCCGCTGAACATCATGGCGCCGCAAATACTTCTGACTTGGGTTAAATTGAGCAGGGGATTGGCTAGTGAAACTTCCTCTTCGACAGTGTGCTTAGGATTGAGTCTGTCGATGTTGGTCTGTCCAAAGTATCCCAAACGGAGATTTTCTGAAATCGCAATCGAACCTGAATGAGGGGTGAGCTCTTTGGCCAGCAAACGCAAAATGGTCGATTTACCCCGACCGTTTTTGCCGATAATGGCTATGCGTTCCCCTTTTTCTATCGATAAACTGAGGTTTTGGATGAGGGGCGATTCCTCGGGATCTCCATAGGAAAAGTTGACATTGTTGGCCTCAATCATCTTCTTGCCGGGGAATGGGCTCTCCACAAAGTCAAAGTCAAGCTGGTAGAGGTTTTTGAGTTTTTCTAAGGTGGGTATGCGGTCCAACATTTTCTGCCGCGATTGCGCCTGGGCAGCTTTGCTGGCTTTGGCACCAAAGCGCTCGATGAAAGCCTCGGATTGGGAACGCTTTTTTGCGATGTTGAGGCGCGTTTTTTCGTAAATTTCTTCTTGCTGGATGATCTGGTCGAAGAAAGCTACTGTGCCCCCTTTGACTTTGCGCACTTTTTGGCGGTGTATTCCCAAGGTGTGCGTCGACACGTTGTCCATGAATTCGCGGTCGTGGGAGATAAGCACAAATTCCCCTTTCCACTGCTGCAAAAACTTTGTCAGCCAGCGCATCGATACAATGTCGAGATAGTTGGTAGGTTCATCGAGCAGTAGGCAGTTGGGTTCCGAGATCAGAACCTTGGCTAAATGCAGCCTGAGCTGGTATCCACCAGAAAGATTTTGGGGAGAGCGCTCCAAGTCTTCTTCTGAGAATCCCAGTCCAAAGAGAATTTTTTCCACTTTGTAGATGCTGTCTTTATCGCCTTCTTTTAGGCCTAAAGCGGCTTCTTCGACAATGGAGGGCTGGGTAAAGACGATGTGCTGATTTAGAGTCCCCAGAGCATAGTTTTTGCGGGTGGCTATATTGCCCCCATCGGAGAGCTCGTGTCCGATAAGCAGTTTGAAAAGGGTTGACTTGCCAGAACCATTTCTGCCTACCAGACCGCAGCGTTCCCCCTCTTGAATGCTGAAGGTGGCATCTTCGAATAAGGCATAGCCTTGATAAGCTATCGTTAGAGCGTCTACTTGAATCATAAAATAATCCCATGTGTAAAAGAAATCAGATCAGCTCAGAGTAACTGTGGGGATCTGAAAAAACCATAATTTGCATGAATACTATAATCCAGTATACTCTAAATAGATGAATAATTCAATAAAATTTAAGCATGAAATTTAAACATTTTGGCGCCTCAGGAAATTGGAACGATTTTTTGGCATGGTTTAAATGGTTTAGGTTGGCTTAGCACTCTGCTAAAAAAAATGGCCGCAAAAGAACGCAAAAGGCGCAAAAAAAGCGAATGCGTTCATCCTTTCGTTCTGGAATTCCTACGATTCTTCCTCAGCCTAAAGGGCAGGCAATAGCCCAGGGCAACGTCCTTAGCATTACCCATATCTTTTGC
>PLSG01000119.1 GCA_003164155.1 Parachlamydiaceae bacterium
CGGCTGCCTAAAATAGTCAGCTCATAAAGTCGAGATATAAGTATACCAGAGAGCGGGTGATTTTTAGCTTTTCAGCTGCGCCAAAGCCCCGGGGTTAAACGATCATAAGCGGGTTAATATTGGGAAATATGAACCCGCTTATGATCGTTTAACTGCGGGACTTTCGCGCTAGCCGAAAAGCCAAAAATCACCCGCTCTCTGGTATAACTCTGCTACACTGTTAAGTAAGTCCCTGCATGGGCTACATATTGCATACAAGTCTTCATTTGGGTACAATTGGGTATAAATACGGGTATTTCTGCTTGCATATCTTACCCAATGTATACCAAAAATCACCCGCTCTCTGGTATAATGCTCTACCCAATAGGAGTCTCCCATTTATGATTTCCTTAGACACATTGACCATTACGTCAGAAATGTTAAATCTCATTGCAGAAGTTGACGAATTCAAAGGTGCTTGGGAGCACATGCGCAAGTTAACACCAGATCGTCTATTGGCCCTAAAAAAAGTGGCTACTATTGAAAGCATTGGTTCCTCCACAAGAATTGAGGGAGCCCAGCTGTCAGATAGTGAAATCGAAATGCTCCTTTCGCAATCGAATGCTCTGTCCTTGCAAACCAGAGATCAGCAAGAAGTGGCTGGTTATGCAAGCGCCTGTGAAAAAATCTGCGAATATTATAAAGATCTGCCGATCACGGAAAATGTCATCAAACAGCTGCACACATGGACTTTGCAATATACTGATAAAGACGATCGCCACAGAGGCGCATACAAGAAAATCCCCATTCGCATAGAAGCATTTGATTCCAATGGGGCAAGTGTAGGGGTTGTTTTTGATACTACATCGCCCCTTGAAACACCTTTTAAAATGGAAGAGCTCGTGGCTTGGATAACCAGTGCTTTTGAAAAGCAACCTAAGATCCATCCCCTGATTGCAATAGGTATCTTTATAGTGCTATTTTTAGCTATCCATCCTTTCCAGGACGGGAATGGAAGGCTATCTCGACTTTTAACCACCCTTCTTATGCTTAAATGTGGATACTTATACGCTCCTTATAGTTCGTTAGAAAGTATCATAGAAGCTAATAAAGACGCGTATTACTTAGCACTTCAGCGCACGCAAAAGAGCTGGCAAAATAACTGTCCCAACTGGACACCCTGGCTACTCTTTTTCTTTCAGTGCCTGCAACGGCAAAAAAAACATCTTGAAGTGAAATTAGAAAGAGAAAAGATCTTGTTACAAAAGCTTCCAGTCTTACATCAGCAAATTTTGGATCTGTTGAATGCGCATGGACGCTTAGGCATTAGCGATATGGTTACTTTAACCCAAGCTAATCGAAACACCCTAAAAAAAGCCATGGCAACTCTGGTAAAGGATAATTATATTGCCCGGCATGGCGCAGGGAAATCCTCTTGGTATACATTTAAAGTGTAGAATGGCCTAGCGATAGTTATTCCCACGGAGCCAGACGCAAACGGATGGCATATAGCCGCCGGCCGAAATTTCGACAGAGAAGGTGAATAAGGCCGAAAAGTGGGGAGGCGCCTGTCTATGATCAGCATGAAAGATCGCGTAATTTATAAAATCTTAACAATGCCTGGTTAGCATGCCTGCACAGATAACGTGTGGCATATTCCATTTACCTCTATTTTATAAAGACTTGCGAATTTATTTAATAAAAATAATTCACTCGTTTTTAACGCTTAAATTTCCGATGGTTTTTCAAGATTTGAGTTGAGTTTTCTGTTTTGTTATTTTGATTATTTAAATTTTTAGATTCTTTTTTGTTTTTAGTTGAAAATGTTGTTGATTTTAATATTTAAGTGTGTTGCAAATTTTAATAGTTGAAATTCAAGCAATGCTTTTAACTTTTTGCTTTGAAATTAGGAAATCATTAATTACGAGGTATCATTATAATGTCCACTCCGTCATCGTCAACATCTTCTTCTTTGTCCTCTGCTTCATTTGCAGCATTGTTTTCTTCTCCTTCCCTATCATCGTCTTCTCTCTCTTTATGGGATCTGGGGATGGGCGAACAAGAGGCAAAACAGAAAAGTTCCTGTCGCCTCTTGGGAAGAGTTGTCACCTGCTTTCCTCCGCATGTGTCTTTCTCGCCTATTCCGCGGGTCACTCAGTCTGAAGTTTTGCAGATTATGCAAGCCGTAGGAAATTATCAAGCTGCAATAACTACTCACACTAGCCACGCTAAGTATAGGAAAAGAGAGAATCCCGAAGCGCAAAAACAAGCAGGCTTAAGGGCGGCAGCTGAGCTAATCCTAGAGAAATTTTTAGATACTTTACCCCAACCTGGCACGGATTTAGTGGATCATTATCTAAAACTATCACAGCTAGGTCTCGTGAATCTTAAGACCTTGGTTCCTCTGATAGCACAGACAGAAAGAGAGCTAGCTCATCCTTATCCAATTATAAATCTGTGTGAACCATTAACAGGAGAAGCAGCTCTGCCGGGTGACCCAAGTGCAGCCCAATTTGTGAAAACGTGGAATTCAGTCCTTCCTACTGGCATTCCAAGGGGAATCCAAGGCTTGTCTATTTCCGATATCATGAC
>PLSG01000584.1:0-3656 GCA_003164155.1 Parachlamydiaceae bacterium
TTTCCGCTTCCAGCGCGGCCATGCATCCCGAGCCAGCTGCTGAGATCGCCTGTCTGTACACATAGTCTTGGACATCGCCTGCGGCAAAAACGCCGTCTACACTTGTCTGGCAGGTGCCAGGCTGTACTTTGATGTACTTATTTTCCCACAGCTCAATTTGCCCTTGCAGGAAAGCTGTGTTGGGGACGTGTCCCACGGCAAAGAAGAGGCCACCTGCTTCGTGCACGCTCTTTTGGTTGGTCTTTAGATTTTCAATGGTGACAGAGCGCACTACAGAATCTCCTTCCACCATGGTCACGGCGCTATCCCAGATAATTTCCAGTTTAGGATGAGATAAGGCTCTTTGGGTCATGATTTTGGATGCGCGCAGTTCATGTCGCCGATGCACCAGGTAGACAGTGCTGGCGTATTTGGTCAAAAACAGGGCTTCTTCGACAGCAGAATCGCCGCCGCCTACCACATAGAGCTTGCGATTGCGGAAGATGGGCATGGCTCCGTCNNTTTGCCAAAATTCGGCGTCTCGAGTACCTGGAATGTCCAGACGCTTGGCCGTAGCTCCCGTGGAGATGATCACGGCATCGGCGGTGCATGAAGTATTGCTGCCGTGCACTTCAAAGGGACGTTTGGATAGATCTACCGAAGTTACATCCTCACCCAAAACTTCGGTGCCAAAGCGTTCGGCTTGTTTGCGGAAGTTGTCCATCAGAGCTGGACCGCTGATCCCTTCAGGGAATCCGGGGTAGTTTTCCACTTCGGTGGTAGTCATCAGCTGCCCTCCGGCTGGTCCGGAAAAAAAGCCAGCAAAGAGCACAGGGGCTAGGTTGGCGCGGGCAGAATATAGGGCGGCCGTGTACCCGGCGGGACCAGAGCCTATGATGACTAGTTTGCAGTGTTTCATGGTTTAAATCCTTATGGAAGAGAAACCTCAAGGGTGGAATCTTGAGCTTTAAGATGTGGCATTATTAGGGTAACTGGTCAGAACCCCCCAAGGTTCCTCCGGGAGGATCTGACCAGTTGCCATTGTAGCGCGCCATACCTATTTTTCTCAACTGCTTAGTGCGCTTTGTGATTGTTCAGAATGGAAGAATATGCTATTAAATATCAGCAGTTTATAACCTTTGGTCAAAATGAGGACGATGAAATGAAAAAACAAGTAACTCTCAAACCAGGCAAAGATAAAGCCATTCGCCATAGGCATCATTGGATATTTTCGGGAGCTATTCACTCTTTACCCTCTTTTGAAGACGGCGACTTACTGCCTGTGCATAGCGCGCAAGGCGATTTTTTGGGGAGTGCTTATTTTAATCGAAAGAGCTCGATTTGCGGTAGGATGGTATGCTTTGATCAGACTCTGCCGCTTGTGGCCATACAAGACAATATAGACAAAGCTTTGGCTATGCGCGCGCGCTTTTTCTCTGATGCCTTGGCCGATGGGCAGGTCCAACCTGCGCACACCAATGCATTTCGACTGATCAATGGAGAAGGGGACGGCCTGCCAGGACTTGTGGTAGATAAATACCGCGATCTGCTGGTGATCCAGATAGGCACTTTGGGCATGGACAAATTGCGCGATTTTCTGGTGAGCTATCTCCGCAAGAAGTTAAATCCACAGTGCATCTACGAGAAATCTGCTCTGCCCACCCGCAAAGAGGAGGGGCTGTTAGATAGACAGGGGATAGTGTGGGCGGCGAGCCCTGGGGAATCCCTGGAAGAAGTCAGCATACTCGAAAATGGCCTGAAGTTTATGGTCTCACCCGTTAGCGGTCAGAAAACAGGCTTCTTCCTCGATCATCGCGAAATGCGGCAGCTGGTCAGAGGGCTTTGCAAGGGGCGGCGGGTGCTCAACTGTTTTGCTTACACCGGAGGCTTTAGTGTCTATGCCTTGGCAGGTGGCGCTGCGCAGGTAACTTCGGTGGATATTTCAGAACATGCCGTGCGCCTGGCGCAACGCAATGTCTTGCTCAATGGCTTTGACCCAGCCAGCCATGTTTGCCAGGCCGCAGATGTATTTCAGTTTTTGCGTGAAAACCCTCTGGACTACGAAGTGGTGATCCTCGATCCTCCGGCCTTTGCCAAAAGGCAAAAAGATGTGATCGCCGCTTGCCGAGGCTATAAGGATATCAACCGTCTGGCCTTGCAAAAAATGCCGGCGAAATCATTATTGCTGAGCAGTTCTTGCTCATACTATGTGAATGAGGAGTTGTTTCAGAAGGTGGTTTTCCAGGCTGCCGTAGAAGCTGGCAGGAACGTGCGCATCATCGGAAGGCATCATATGGCAGTCGACCATCCGGTCAACATCTGCCACCCGGAGGGAGATTATTTGAAAAGTTTACTGCTCTACGTCGATTGAATGTGCTAACTTTATAAAGCCTTAATGCCATTCCTTTAGATTATGTTTGCATATGTTATAATGCGATTTCGATTTCAAATGTAAAATTTAAAGTAATGGAGAGTTATTATGGGTGTGACTACCTTTAATGCTTATGAACTAGCAAGAAATGGTTGGAAAGTTGAGCGCTTGGCAGAGGGACAGATAAATGGGCAAGACAGAGTTTTCAATGAAGGCCGCGACTATACCTCAAACGTGGTATGCAAACAGCTGCCTGTGGTAAAAAAAGTCATGGCACGCGTTCTTCACTTTTTTGGATTAATTAATATTAGTGCCCCTGCAAAATTATCCCTCATGACCATCGATGATTTTAAAGGTAAAACCGAAACCTGGACCGAGCGTTTCCATGGGAAGCAAATTAGAATTGCGCATGTAGATGACTTTAACAATCCACCTAAAAAAGCATCTTCATCGATTGGAAAAGCGTTTTGGGGTGTAGTTGCGGCGGTTGTTGCGCTTGTTTCTATGCAGAAAATATTCCGCCCAACCTCATCTGTAGATAAGCAGGCTGCAACCTGTGGAGTGGGTGTGGCGGCTTCTGCTGGTGATTTGTCAAACCCTGCCGACGTAAAGAAAGCGCAAACTTTTATAAACAGTGGTTTTGCCGTCATTAAGAAAAACCCCCAAGAGCCTGGTATATTCCGACTTGCCGCAGATGGTCAGGCAGCTAACGAATTGATCGCCTTGTACAAGTCGCATCCAGAAACCTGTTTGGGACGGATAGAAAATGAAGGGGCAATCTTAGTGGCGGAATTGTTGAAAAAAATCGTGAGACCCCTGAGGCTTATTCCCGAGAAAGATCAGTGGCGGTTATTTAATCTGTCGAGTTCGCCGGCCGATAAGCTTGCCAGCCTTACCGCAACAATTACGGGACTGCCAAATGCGCACCGGGATTTAGTCATCGAATTGTGGACGCATTTACATGCCATGGGAAAAGACTCTGTGGTCACCAAAATGACTTACAAGAATTTGGCGATTTGTTGGGCTCCTAATTTATTGCCCATCCCCACGTCTGTGACAAATCCTCAGGCAGCGGCACTATTTGCCGGTAAAGCAAATGAGCTTGTCGAATTGCTGATCTCCCATGCGCCTCCAGAACGCTTCCTGCCCTAGCACACTGATTTGATTATAGGCCTACATGAAAGCTCCTAGGAGTCTTGTCTTGCTAACGTCGCGGTTTTATTCACCATACAGCACGCCTTCAGCGTGCGGAATTTTACTTAGTTTACCTAGGGCTTTGCCCTAGGCTTATATGAGAAAGGCCTTC
>PLSG01000584.1:3711-3891 GCA_003164155.1 Parachlamydiaceae bacterium
AAATTCTACCTTGGCAGTGTACTAGAGACTATTGACATATAAAAGTAAATATCACATAGAAGAGGTAATTCGAAAGCTAGGACAGTTATGACTTTTTACATTCCTCATTACACGCTAGAAGAACTTCTGTACGAGGGAAAACATACGCTGCTGTATAGGGGAAAACGCGATGTAGATGGT
>PLSG01000078.1 GCA_003164155.1 Parachlamydiaceae bacterium
CTAATAAGGATATTTGACAGGTTGGATGATAGCGACCCTGATATTGTGTGGTTGAAGTTTGTAAAAGATGCTATCGAAAGCATAGCATCACCTCAAGATCCGGTTGCAATTCATTTTCATACAGCTCGTATGATTCTAAAAGAGAAAGGTATCGAAAATAAGGACGCTATAGCAATCTTAGCTAGTAAGNNAACATACTAGAAAGTTGCCGAAACATTTACAATTTCAAATCTTTTAAACACACGGTATTTCAAAAAAACCAAATAGACATTGTATACTTACAGGATCATCTCAAGCACGATAAAAAACCGATGCTACAAATTAATGCTGAATTTAGTGCTTATCTGAAAGGGACTGGACAAAAAGGGAAAAGTTTAGCTGTTCAGATTGAAAAAACAAGCAAGGAGCAGTTTGAAATTTATGAAAGTGTAAATCACTCAAGCGATCAAAGGCGCGCACTATGGGGCTTATGGTTACCAGAAGGTGAACATTTAAACCCTTTTCTACGCTTATTAGGGCAAGCTCTTTGGGAAGATAGATGCTCTAATCTGTGGGATCGAAAAGAGAAAGGATACTCTTCGATTGCAAAACCAATTTTTGATAGAATAATACCCATACTAAACCCAAAAAAAACAAACAAATTCACAGAAAAAGAAGGACAAATAATTTTCTGCAATCAAAAAGGTGAACCGCTACTTATTGCGCCTGCTGTTGATGAAAATATGATCTCAGCCTTTCAAAAAGGAGTAAAAGAACTGGGCACATTGACAGGCCACAAATTGCTTCGTTGGCAAGTTAACACGGGATTTGAGAAGTGGCAAAAAGGCGACAAAGATCCTCGATTAATTGAAGTGGAAGGTGGGTATTCAGGAATTGCTGAATTAGCTGGGTGTAAATCTTCCCATGAATTCTCTAAGATCCGAGAAATTTTATACGCACAAGCTTACGGTCAGTTTGTGTTTCCAGATGGTAGCCATGGCAACATGATTTCTTTGACAATAAACGAACAACACAGAAATAAAGAGCCGTCAAAAATTAGCATTGTATTGGGTGCTATGCTGCTCCCTGGTTATGTTTGTCAATTTAAAAGGAGTGATAGAAGGATTATTCCTATAGGAGATCTCCCACCTTTACATGGATCGCCTAACAGCCATGCAAGCCAAGCCCAACTCCAATTGCATGTTTTCTCTGAATTCTCTAATCAATCTATCAGGTTAGCACAAACGGGAACCATTATAATTCCAATAGAAAAATGGAAGCAGATGGCTCAAGAATCGGGTTTAAATCCTGATAAGGTTGAAGCTGTTATTACTCATTGGAGCCAACCCGATTTATTTAATCGCTTCCTAGACAGACAAGGCGATGAATACCGTCTAGCTTCTCATTATGAAAGAGCACACAGGTTTCTTGAGCATCAAGGAAAGGTGAGGGATAATAATTCCAAAAATGGAAAAAGGTCATGGGAAATAAAGAAAAAAGAGGGTAGCCAAAAAAAGTGAAGGTTGCAGAACCATCCCTGTGAAGGTTGCAGAACCATCCCTGTGAAGGTTGCAGAACNNTTGAACGATAACGATAACGATAGTGTTCGTTAGGCTGCGCCGCCCCCGCTAAGGCGGGGCGGCTCGCCTTTTCAGGAAATAGCACAAGTCCTACTAGGAAATGCTGAAGGAGAAACCTCAGCAATCAGCAAGCATCCATGCCACCAATCGCTACCCCTGACCGGCAGGAATGCCCCAAATCCTGCGTGTGCCTGCCCATCTTAAGCTAATCCTTGCATGGGCAGGCTCGTTTTTGTTTCGCGATTCTAGGGCTGTTTCTGTGCGTTTTATCAGATAACTGGCCGGATCTCCTCTTTTGAAGGCCGGTCGCCCTGGACGATGGCAAATGTGATGTCCATGCTAAGAGCTGTGGACCATGCGGTCACCTATCCGGAANNCGCTGGCCAAGGCTTGAAATCTGCCTGCTGTAGGCGTTCCCTGCTCCGTATCGTATGTTCGGCCACTGACTGGCTGGCGCGTTTATAGCGCAAATCTGGCCCATTCTAGGCCATGCCATTTAAAGCTGCCATTCCCCTCGGGGTTTTACCCATAAGGGCGACCATTGCGGCATGTGTCCGGAGCTGAACTCCGATTGTGTATGGGGTTGAACTCGATTCGCGCCTTGGCCGCTGCCATTGACGATAGGCAAGCACTGCATTCTGACCTGCGTAGCTCTGCTCTCCTTATTTTGCTAAAGGAACCAACAACACTGCATGCCATTCCCCATAAATATTCGAGGCGGAACCAACAACCCAACGATTGTTATTAAAATCATTAGCCCCTGAGAATGAATTTGACTTCCATCCGTTAGGCGTAACAAATGAATTTGGTAAATATACATATTCATAAGAGTCCAAATTAGCGCTAAAATTTCCTACGCTTTTGTCTTTAAAAAACACAATATCCGCTGCTATTTTTTTGCTCTCCCCGGAATAGTTTTTCATGGAATAGAATATGTCGCCATTATCGGAAATCACGGGATCTCTGCTAAAATTTTTTGAGTATGGAATTTCGCTCTTATTTCCAGTGGAAAGATCCACTACAAAATAACCAACTTTGTTATTTTCGTATGTTGCTAAGCCGTTATTATTAACCGAAAAAGCCCAAGCACCGTATTGAGGCTCTTTGTTGTAATCAATTCCTTCAACGACGCATTCAATGATTCCGTTTTTCCAAAAAACAGATCGGTTATTAGTCCTAAGAAATTTCCTTTTGTGAGCTATCAAAGAATTAGATGTTCCGATAATCTGCCCTGAATTGTTAATACTCGTTGCTATGCTCCTATCGCCAAGCACGCCTAAGTCACCAACCAGAGCACCTAAATCAATCATAAAACCATCTTGCCACATGAACGCATGACACTCTTCTGCTCCATTAACCAGACTAATATTAGCACTTTCTGACTCACCCACTATCTGCCCCAGATCGTTCATGTCATACACATGCGTAAACCTGCCTCCTAGCGTTCCTATATCAGAAAAACCATGCTGCGAATTCCATATAAAGCCGCGATCTTGCCCAGCAGAATCCTTGTGACTACCAGCTAATTGCCCTGCATTATTTAACACTGTAATATTTGCCGTATCTGGCAAATCTATCAAAGTGATTCCTTCGTTTTCGTTCCACAGGAAATAGTACTTTTTCCCTAACATCCAGTACATACCAGCAACTTGGCCATTGTCATTAATTGCCACGGCTTCGCTTTGGTCACTTTCCTGCAATCCCAAATCAATAAACCTATATCTCGGGGCTTCTTCACAAGTGGCAGAGTTGAACGGAAAAGTTAAAATGAAACTTGAAGCAAGGACAAAGGCTAGCGCAGATAAACGTAACATGTTTTTTATCATAAAACCCCTTAGGTAAGTTGGAAATAACGATCAATGCTAAACATCAGAACGCTTAAATTCAACTACACACATTTC
>PLSG01000497.1 GCA_003164155.1 Parachlamydiaceae bacterium
ATCTGGTCAGATCCCCCCGGAGGAACCGAGGGGATCTGACAAAATGTAGTATTAAAGCTATCTTTCCTAATCCGTAAAGTGCAAAAGCTTATAGGATTACATTCATTATCTAGAAATTTAAGGTCAGATCCCCCTCGGTTCCTCCGGGGAGATCTGACCAGTTATACCCGATGAGGATTTACATGCGCTTTCGAGATTTTGGGTCTTTCCGCCCGTCGCTGTTCCTGTCGCTATTTTTATTGTGCAGCCTATTGGCGTGCGGTTTATTTATACCCCCTATTTTGGCGGAAGAAGCGCCTGATTCGGTCTCCAGCGCATCAAGTCCGGAATCAATGCACCGCGTTCCCCTGCAACCCGTGCAGACCTCTTTCATAACTTCTCAGCGCTCTATACAGCCAGGCAAGGCTTTTAGCGTTGCTGTTCACCTGAAAATCGATAAAAACTGGCATGCCTACTGGAAAAATCCTGGCGAATCTGGATTCCCCCTCAGCGTGGAATGGACGCTGCCTCCCGGTTTTCAAGCCGGACCGCTTCAGTGGCCAATCCCTCAGCGCATGGTTATAGATGACACGGTAGCTTTTGGGTATGAAGACGAAGTATTTCTGATGACTGAAATTACTCCGCCAGATACCTTATCCCCTGATGAAGAGGTGGAAATCGGCGCGAAAATTCGCTGGCTGGTGTGTTCTGACTCCACATGTCTTCCCGGAGAGTCCAATTTATCGGCTAGTCTGCCTGTTTCCTCGCAGATGTCCGCAGAAGATCCTATCCCGACCGCACAGTTTACCCAAGCTAAAAAACTGCTTCCAACATCCGCTGCAAAGCTTGGCCTGACTAGACACCAAACTAAAGCCGACCAACTGGTTTTGCACTTATATGAGCTAGATGCGGCCTCGCAGCTCAATTTAGACACCGCGCAGTTCACTGCGGTGGAATTTTTTCCTGAAAATGGACTCATCGATTATAAAGCTGTGTCTACCTGGTCCAAGGTTGAAGGCTCAGCCGGCCATTACACACTCTCTTTAGCTTTGGCGGAAAAAAGCCATGACCACCTGCCCTCTCTCAAAGGCCTGCTCGTATTGAAAGGCATCCATCAAGCTGCGCAAAAGCCTAGTCCAAACGAAGGCACTTCCCTGAGCCCGGAGTCCTTTATCAAAGCTTTGGATATTGAGGTGGACTTGGATAATGCTGCGGCAGCTGGCTTGGAACAGGGCGATGAATTATCCCAAGGCCTGTCTCTGCCTTTGGAAGAGCACTCCTCGGCCGTGGTGGTCGCAGACGTACATAAGCTGCAAAATGCACAAAATAATGCCGCCGCTCCAGAAAGCGAAGGGGCGGATGCTGGCGATACCTTCCTCGATTCTACAGCTAATAGCTATGAAGGCGGATTTGGCGCCGCTCTGTTCTTCGCTTTTCTGGGAGGATTGATCCTCAATCTCATGCCCTGTGTCTTGCCGGTCATATCCTTAAAAATTCTCAACTTTGTGCAAATTGCCGGTCAAAGCCGGAAACTAATCTTCAAGCATGGCCTATTCTTTTCGCTGGGCGTGCTGCTCTCTTTTTGGGCTTTAGCCGGAGCTCTTTTGCTGTTGCAAGCGTATGGCGAGTCCGTGGGTTGGGGATTTCAGCTGCAAGATCCTACTTTCGTGGCAATATTAGCGGCCGTTTTTGTGGTATTTGGTCTAAGCCTTTTTGGCGTCTTCGAAACGGGAACTAAGTTGGCCTCTTGGGCGGGAGATATGCACTCTGGCTCAAAAGGGCTCGCTGGTTCATTTTTCAGCGGCATATTGGCCACGGCCGTAGCTACTCCCTGCACGGGTCCCTTCTTAGGAGCTGCTTTGGGCTTTGCTCTGACCCTGACCCCGTTGTGGTCGATGCTCATCTTCACTTCTTTAGGATTGGGCATGGCCTCTCCCTATATCTTACTGACCGCTTTCCCAAGCCTCTTACGCCGTCTGCCAAAGCCTGGTATGTGGATGGTGACCTTTAAGGAGTTCATGGGTTTCATCATGCTCGCCACTACCTTATGGCTGATATGGGTATTTGGTGCGCAAACCAACAACAGTGCCGTCTTTTTGCTATTGACTGGTCTTTTGGGGCTGGCCCTTGCTGCCTGGATATTTGGCAAATGGGGTACTCCTTTCCAAAAACCTATGTTGCGTTATTGCGGCTGGGCCGTCTCTGCCGTGGCCTGTAGCGTGGGTCTTTACGCCATTTTATCGGCTCCCCAGATAGAGGAGATGCATGGCATCACCCAAGGCACTTCGGCCTATAGAAGCACTATCATACCTAAGTCGCAATGGGAACCTTATTCACGCACCCGCTTGGCTGAATTGCAAGACAGCGGCGTACCTGTACTTGTGGACTTTACGGCTAAATGGTGTCTGATCTGTCAAACTAATCATCGCGTGCTCAATCAAGCAACGGTCAGCAGCAAACTGGAAGATCAGGGTGTAGTCAAAATGCTCGCCGACTGGACTAAGAACGATCCTGTGATCACCGAGGAACTGCGCAAGTTCGGGCGCAGCGGAGTTCCACTTTATGTGCTGTACAGCGGCGATGCCAAGATTCCACCCAAGATCTTGCCTCAAGTTCTCACCGCCGACAATGTGCTTGAGCATCTGGATAGCTTGGACGCACAAATGAAGTAGATCTGACCCGTTACCCTAAGCGAGGATTTATTATGACGCCAAGTTTCATTGACTCTCATGCTCATTTATCGGAAGAGTCCACTTTTTCACACGTCGATCAGGTCTTAGAACGTGCGAAAGCCTGTGGTATCAGTGCGGTGGTCAATATCTGCACAGATGCCCAAAGCTTGAAAAATGGGCTAGCGCTTGCCGAGCGCTATCCTTGGGTGTATAATGCGGCTTCCACTACTCCGCACGATGCAGCTAAAGAAGGGGAGGCTTTATTCCCTTTCATGGCGGAACATGCACACAATGGATCCCTCGTGGCCGTAGGGGAGACAGGTTTGGATTACTTTCATTGGAAAGATTCGGCCGAGGATCAGAAAAAACTCTTGCGCCGCTATCTGCAGCTTGCCTTGGAATGCCATTTGCCGGTCGTCATCCACTGCCGCGATGCCTTCGCGGATTTCTTCGAAATCCTCGACCAAGAGTATGTCTGCCATGGCAAGCATGCGCCGGGCGTGCTGCACTGCTTCACCGGCACGTGCGAAGAAGCTGAACAGGTGCTGAAGAGAGGTTGGTATCTGTCTCTCAGCGGCATAGTCACCTTCAAAAAGAGCACGGCATTGCAAGCTGTGGCCAAAATGACCCCTCTAAATCAGCTGCTCATCGAGACTGACTCCCCTTGGCTGGCTCCGCAAAGCCAGCGCGGGCGCACCAATGAGCCGGCCTTTTTGCCTGAAATAGCCCAATGCATTGCCCACTTAAAAGGGCTGACATTGTCAGAGGTGGCGGCAGCCACCGCTGATAATGCGCGCCGCTTGTTTAATTTTTAGGCTGTTTTAAGGGGGATGGGGTACCAGAGGCCGTGCCTGGAAGTGCTTTGAAGGTAACTGAAAGCTCTTGCGCAGCCTTTTGAATCGCGGCGTTTTTAGCAAATAGGGGGCTTTTGGCTGTTATCTGGGCAATCTTACTGAAGTTAATGAGATATATTTTCTTATCGCCTTGCCATTCAGTGGGGTGGAGTGCACCTAGGGCTTCTGGTGCTAAAAGAGGATCTGCCGAGGTCGCTGTGGAAGTTGCTGCATGTTCCACGTATGTGCGCCGTTTAAGTAGCTCGGAGCTTATTTTTACGGTGTTGAAGGTAGCTGTTACTGCGTTGTTTAACTTATTTCCCGATATATCCNNATTCCCCTTGGCGATGATGTGCAGCTTACCCGTGCGATCGGCCGCTAGCACATCTTGCTTGTTAGTTATGTTTTTAAGTAGGACTTGGATATTGTCACTTACGGTTGATAAGTTGAGCGTTGTATTTAAACTTGACATAAAATCTATTTCCTTTTTTTTATTAAGTCTCTAGCTATGTATTCGATAGCTGTAAAGTTGCTATCAATGTTTTGTATTATGGGAATGAATGTTGAAGGCTAGATAAAGATCAGTTGCTGATTGTGTGAAGATGCGTTTTTTTTCTGGGCCATGCGTATGGCTTTGACATTTAAATGTTTTTTTGGAAATGTGATGCTCTTAGCTTACAAAGGCATTTACATAAGCACGGAGTTCACATGGAAAACGCTTCTGAAGCAATCCCAGGCAGTAAACTGCCTCAAGCCTTCGTTTTTAGAAGGCTGCATTCCCTTTTAGGTTTTTGGCTGGTTCTCTATATTATCGAACATTTGCTGGTGAATTCGCAGGCGGCACTGTTCATCGGAGACGATGGCTCGGGCTTTATCCGAGCGGTCAATGGCATTCACGATCTGCCCTATCTGCCTGTCATCGAACTGATGTTATTGGGAGTTCCAATTGTCCTGCATGCCGTTTGGGGTATTCATTATATCTTTACCGCTAAATATAACTCATATGCTACCGATGGCTCTAAGCCTGATCTGCGAGTTTATCCGCGCAATCATGCCTATACGTGGCAGCGCATCACATCGTGGATATTGGTGGTGGGCATTGCGGCGCATGTCATTCACATGCGCTTTATCGAATACCCCATGCGCGCCCCAGAGCCTGCCTCACAAGGCGGCGCACATGCATATATGGTGCGCCTCGAGGGGGATAAGGGGCTATACACACTACAGGAAAGACTCAATTTCAGCCTTTACACTCCACAACAAGTCGCTGAAATCCCCCATGCCCTTCCACCCGAAAATGTAACTAAGCATGCCAAGGCGCATCATGTTCTTCACCAGCGGCTAATTAGTGCGCAAGCTGCGGAGCAGTACAAGCACTGGGTGGACGTCTTGCAAAGCAAGCCTTTGCAGGGGGGACAGCTGATGGCGGTCGCACATGACTTTGGCACGGCGGAGTTGCTGGTGGTGCGCGACACCTTCAAAAGTCCCCTCATGCTGGTCTTATATACGCTGCTTGTGCTGGCAACTTGCTTCCATGCCTTTAATGGACTGTGGACCTTCATGATTAGTTGGGGTGTCACCCTTTCGGAATATTCGCAAAAAATTATGCGTTGCGTTACGACAGCCTTGATGATTCTAGTTAGTTTTCTTGGACTGGCGGCTATCTGGGGCACTTATTGGATTAACTTGTACCATTAAAATACTTAGGACAACCTCATGAGCAAAGTGACCTCTGACAAACAGGTGATTGTGGTAGGAGGCGGCCTGGCGGGGCTGTCTTGCGCTATGAAACTTGCCGAAAATGGCTGCCGCGTAAAAATTATATCTGTCACGCATGTCAAGCGCTCCCATTCGGTATGTGCCCAAGGGGGGATTAACGCGGCTATGAATCTGATGGGTGAAGATGACTCGCCCATCATCCATGCCTACGATACGATCAAAGGGGGCGACTTTTTGGCCAACCAGCCGCCTATTTTAGAAATGTGCCTGTGTGCTCCGGCGATCATCCGCATGATGGAGCGGTTCGGTTGCACTTTTAATCGCACGACCGAAGGGAATCTCGATTTCCGCAGATTCGGAGGGACTCTGTACAACCGCACAGCTTTTTGCGGGGCATCCACCGGCCAGCAGCTGCTCTATTCGTTAGATGAACAGGTGCGTCGCTACGAAGTCAAGGGCATGGTGCAGAAATTTGAGACGCATGAGTTCATGCGCTTAGTGCTCGACGCGCAAGGCGTAGCCCGCGGCATCGTGCTCATGGACCTTTTCAACCTCAAGCTCGAAGTGCATAAAGCCGACGCTGTGGTTATTGCTACTGGCGGGCCTGGATTGATCTTTAAGAAGTCGACCAATTCCACGTTCTGCACGGGAGCTGCCAATGGGCGGCTCTACATGCAAGGCATGAAATATGCCAATGGAGAGTTCATCCAAATCCATCCTACCGCTATTCCAGGCAATGATAAGCTGCGTTTGATCTCGGAGTCTGTGCGTGGCGAGGGGGGCCGGATGTGGGTTTTGGGTGACGCCTCTAAAACCATCACTACTCCCCAGGGAAAAGAAATACCTTGCGGCAGGACAGGAGAGCCGTGGTACTTTTTGGAAGAGCTCTATCCGGCATTTGGCAACCTTGTGCCGCGCGACATAGGCTCGCGCNNGAAGTTTTGCGGGTGTGCGAGATGGGGCTGGGTGTCAACGGTGAAAGTCAGGTTTATCTCGATATCGGCAGCCTGTCTGAAGAGAAAAAGAAAAAGCTGGAATCTGTATTGGATATATACGAAAAGTTCACTGGCGACAATCCCCGCAATACTCCTATGAAAATCTTTCCGGCGGTGCACTATTCTATGGGCGGGGCTTGGGTAGATTGGCCAGCGGCAGGGGATCCCGACCGCTTTGAGCGCTATCGTCAAATGACCAATCTGCCGGGATGCTTCAACGTAGGGGAGTCGGATTATCAATTTCACGGCGCAAACCGCCTGGGGGCTAATTCTTTGCTTTCGTGCATCTTTGGGGGGCTTGTGTGCGGCATGGAAATTCCCCGTTACCTCGACCATCTAGATTCTAGTTGCCATAGCACTCCGGCAGCTGTTTTCGAGGCAGCCTTGCAACACGAGGAGCATTTTAAGAAGGACCTCATGCACCGGCATGGAAATGAAAACGTGCATCGCCTGCACGATGAGCTTTCCGATTGGATGGTCTGCCACGTGACAGTCAAACGCAATAATCTGGATCTTACGCGCACCATAGATAAGATTAAAGAGATTCGGGAACGGTATAAGCACATCTCGCTGGATGATCATGGGCAATACGCCAACCAAACCTACATCTTTGCCAACCAGTTTGCGGCTATGCTAGAAGTAGCCTTGGTTATTGCCACAGGCGCTTTGTTGCGCAATGAATTTCGTGGATCGCATTACAAGCCAGAATTTCCTCAGCGCGACGACGAAAACTGGCTGAAAACGACGATTGCCCAATACAATCCTCAAACCCAAGAGCCGATGATCACCTATGAAGAGATCGATCTGCGCCACCTCGATCCCATTTCCCGCGACTATTCGCAAGCCAAAAAGGTTAAGCCCACGCTTAAAAATGTGCCGCAGACTTACGCCATGCCCATATAAACTAGCTAGGAAATTTTTAACGCAAAGAAACACAAAAGATCGCCAAGGACGCAAAGAAGGAAAAGGAAACATGGAAGATGAACTGTCTTTCAAGATTGTGGGCGCTGCCATAGAAGTGCATCGACATTTAGGCGGACCTGGACTTTTAGAAAGCATCTACGAAAGTGCTCTATGCCAGGAATTGTTATTGAAAGGAATGCGTGTCAAAAGGCAATTGCCCGTAACTGTTAAATATAAGGATGTGGTCATTAGAGATCCTCTCTATTTGGATATATTGGTTGAGGATAAGGTGATTGTGGAAGTTAAAGCAGTTGAAAAAGACAATCCTATTTTCAAAACGCAGTTGCTTACTTACTTGCGTTTAACAGATTTAAAATTAGGTTTGATCATTAACTTTGGCAAGTATCAAGTCCGCGATGGAGTGCATAGAATTATAAATGGGCAGCTGAATTAAGAAATTTTAAACACAAAGAAACACAAAAAGATCACAAAGGACACAAAGAAGAAAAAAATATTCTCTTCTTTGTATTTGTCTTTTCCTTCTTTGTGTCCTTTGTGATCTTTTTGTGTTTCTTTGCGTTAAAATTTCGCTATTAACACAAGTTTGTAAAAGCGAAGATGTAATAAATGTTTTGTTCTTGCCTGCTTTGCGTCCTTTGCGTCCTTTGCGTCCTTTTTGTGTTTCTTTGCGTTAAAATTTTGCTTTCATCACAGGAGACTTAGGGTTATGGCAGAATCATACATCTTAAAGATATACAGGGGTTCCCCTTCTCAGCAATACTGGGAGGAATTTCCCTTAGAGCTTGTCCCTTTTGCCAATGTGATCACTTCGCTGATGGAGATACAAAAAAACCCGGTCAACCTAAAAGGCGAAAAAGTCACTCCTGTAGCATGGGAAATGGGCTGTCTGGAGGAAGTATGCGGGTCTTGTTCCATGCTGATCAATGGATATCCGCGGCAGGCCTGCACGGCGTTGATTAAACCCCTCATTGACAAGAGCGGCTCATCTACTATCACTTTAGCTCCTTTTACCAAGTTTCCGCTTGTGCGGGATCTGATCGTCGACCGCAGTATCATGTTTGAAAATCTCAAAAAAGTGCATGCCTGGATCGATGTGGACAGTTCTTTTGAAAGAGGAAATAACCCCAGAATAAGCCAAGCCAAGCAACATATGATGTACACCACCTCTACATGCATGACCTGTGGATGTTGCTCCGAAGGGTGTCCGCAAGTCAATGCCCAATCCAAGTTCATCGGCCCGGCGGCTGTCGCCCAAGTGCGTCTTTTCAATGCCCACCCCATTGGCAAGATGCAAAGCCGCCAGCGTCTGCAGCCCATGATGGAAGAGGGCGGGATTGCCGATTGCGGAAATGCCCAAAACTGTGTTAAAGTGTGTCCCAAAAAAATCCCCTTGACGGACGCCATTGCGGCCATTAGCCGCGATGTCACCCGGCAGGCCTTTAAAAACATCTTCAGCTTGCCTGAACGCGACGACGGCTAATAAACATTTTGATGAATACACCTGCTAAGACGACCTCTTCAGATATGCTCCCTCTGGGTGCTTTGCTCTTTTTGCTTCTCATCAAGTCTTTGGCTATGGTGTGGGTAATATTTCAGTCTCACATCGGACTTTCTCCCGATGAAGCGCAGTACTGGACGTGGAGTCAAAGTTTGGATTGGGGATATTACAGCAAACCTCCAGGCATTGCATGGCAAATAGGCGGGGGCACAGCGCTATTTGGCCAAACGGAGTGGGGCGTGCGCTCGACGGCTTTGGCCATGGGGTGGGCAATCTCGCTGGCTACCTATCTGCTGGCGCGCTGCTGCAAACTGCCCCCTATGACGGCTTTTTGGTCGGGTACCCTTATGGCCCTGTCTCCGCTGGGTATCTTTGCCTCTTTTATTGCCACTACAGACGGCGGATATGTGCTCTTCTGGATTTTAGGATGTGCGATAATCTGCCAGGGCTTGAGCCATGGCGCCATTCCGCGTTACTGGCTGCTTGGCCTAATTATAGGCTTGGGGGCACTTTTTAAATGGCCGATTTATCTATTATGGATATTTGTGTGCTTTTTTGCCTATATGCCTGGATGGCATATGTCCTGTTTGCGCCAAGTCAAGCAGTTGGGCCTGGGAGTGCTAATCTCTTTGTTCGGTCTGCTCCCTAGCATTATGTGGAACAGCACACATGACTGGGTGACCTTTAGGCATGTCTTTTCCACTATCCTCGGGGGGCCCAAGCGAGAAACTCTCGTTAAACCCCTGTTGAGCGGCAATTTTTGGGATTTTATCGGCCGACAAGCCGCCTTGTTATCTCCGGTGCTCTTTGTGCTGCTGCTGATAGCTTTGGTTTACATGCTGAGAAAGGGCACATCGGTACCTCGTCCTTTATTTTTTTGCGGATCTCTGTGCTTGCTTCTGCTAGGGTCTTACAGTCTTATGGCGGCGCTGCAAAAGATGCAGGGCAACTGGTGCGCCTNNGGTATTTATGTCATCAAGTGTCTTGGGGAAAGATGTGGATGCTTTGCGGCTTAGGCTTTTCCTGCCTCTTAAGTTCTGCCATATTGGCCATCCCTTCTATGCAAAAGGACAGCTTGCCGGCAAGTTTGGGCAGTAAACTCTGTGGATTCGATCTGTTTAAGCACAATAGCGGATGGGATGAATTGCCTCACGCTTTAACCGCCGCAGGATATAACGCGCAGGCCTATTTTCTATTTGGCGATAAATACCAAACTGCCAGTTTGCTTAGTTTTTATAGCCCCGGTCAAAAACGAGCCTTTTTCCTCAATATCCTGGGTAGCCGAAAAAATCAGTTTTCCTATTGGCCCGATATGGCAGACACCCAAAAAGGGCATGACGGCATGTTCGTCTATATAGAAAATCTATCAGATCTGAAGAGAAAGGGCAAGAGCTTGTCGGAAGGCATAGAGTACTATATCGAGGCTCTTAACCCCTATTTCAAGGGTGTACAGCTTAAAGGTGTATATCCCCTTTTTCAATGCGGCGGCCAGGCTAAAAAAGTAGCTGTCATCTTCATTTGCACGCACTACAATGGTCGTACGCCGCCAGAACCCCATCTCTATTGAGGCGTACAAATGGAGGGTAATTATATGCCCTTTTGGTCAATGCCCAAGAAAAAAACTTGAATTCAAATAAGCGTGTAGTTACAGTACAATGGTCTTGGTTGTTAATTTTTTATTAAAAAAATAGAGTGACTAATATGCGTTGCTGCCGATGTTTTAAATCCTTTTTTTCCTGTTTATTTCCTCCTGCCAGAGAGCTGTCCTCAATAGACATTCCGGGAATTAAAGAAAAAGAGGCAGCGGAAGATAGAGTTCACTCGATCTATATTGGAGCTTCCGCTCTTTCAGTTATTGCGCCGCAGCCTTTAGGCATAGGCAGAGGAGCTTCGCTCCCTCCCTTTACGTTAGAAATTTCTGGAACGCTGAGCTCGCCTATGCCGCCACCCGCTGAACCGCAAGCTCAGGCTTCCTTGTCGACATTGGATAAAACGCGCTTATTTCAAAGGCAATCTATTTCGCAATCGTCTTCTCCTGGACTTGAAACCGGATCTATATTCATTCATCATTCCTCTTTCACGATTCACAGCTCAGGCTCCTCAAGCTTGACTCCTCATTCTACGGCCGCCACACCTTTATCCACTCCCTCGCTTAATCCTTTAACTATTCCAGTCAACCCTCCTCCGGCACTTTTCTCTTTAGTTGAGTCGATCGAAAAAGAAGATGAAAATGAGCTTCAAAGTAAAGAAGGGGCTGATTTGCATTCCCATCCCATGGAAAAGGAACTAGGGACTCCGTCCCTCACTCATTCTTCTCCTCCTGTTCTTAGCTTGCACATCCCCCTAGGGGAAGTGCATGTTCAAAGTGAGTCAGACCAGTTTTCTTTTTTAGCTGACATCGATGGCCTGGAATCAGCTCGAGAAAACGCCATTTTAAAAATACAAACCGTGACTGCCACGCGACATAAAAGAGGCAATCGGCTGCCTAGTAGTCGCGTCTCCTCCCTCTAAGCCTCTGCATTATACCAAAAATCATTCGCTTTTTAGTATAACTTTGCAAGTCGGAAATCTTTAAGTATAAATCAATGTTTATATGGTCTTAATAATATTTTGCTAAGATCGTTTTATGAAATGTGTGATGAGTTTGTTTGTTTGTAGCTTACGGAGCTTTTAATGTATTGATTTTGCGTAAAGCAAAGAAAATATTTTAATTTTAAGGGGACATTTATGGGCATAAACATTGATAGGATGGCTAGACTGGGAGAGGCTTCGTTAAGAGTTCAAGAAACTCTTGGCAAAGCCCTTAATCAACCTTCCAGAGTTGCTACAGCTGTTACCTCAACTGCTGTGGGAGCACTGAATTTATACGCCGGCAATCCCACTGAATGCTGTTTCCACCATCTTCCTTTGATAATTAACAATGAATTCCATACACCCGCTGTAGCGTCTTTTCGCATTCTCTTTTCTCTGTGGTCTGAGGTGTATACGTGCTTCGTCAAGCAAGTCCTCTTCCTGATAATCCGTATAGGCTTTATCTCCATAGATAACGGATCCTTCCGGTAGATCAAGATCTAATCCTCTGAAAGCTTTAATGTCAGAACAAGATCCTGGGCTTAGAATAAATTCTATAGGTCTTCCATCAACTGTCACGAGCATGTGAACTTTCAGCCCATAAAAATACCGTTTTTTGCTCGCTTGATAGCCACGGTATGCCTCTTCTGTGTAAATTCTTGAATGGAAGATGCGTACATTCTCGCATACAGGTACAGGAAAGCTATCAACAGCATATTCTTGAGTTGGATTTGTTGACTTAAAAAGTTCTCCGATGATCTTCTGTATATCCCCAATAAGTTCAGGTCCCAAGGCATGTAGCCTTCGGTTCAAACGACTTTTACTGAGCATGCTGGGCATATAACCATGCTCTTTTAAAAAGTTACGGGCATTTTCGAAATTACCAAAAAAAAAGCGAACAGACACAATAGCAGCGGTGAGTACTTCTGCATTACTCATCTCAGACCGCCAATCGTCCTTGATATTCAGTTGATTAAGGATTAAATCACACCAGCAATAGATGGCAATGATTTCGAGTTCCATTTCCGCTCTCTTTGTATTGAAAGTTTAAGTTGGGACTCAAATTTCAACACGGGAGAGCCTTTTTTGTCACCTACATACTACTGTGGGGTAAGTTTGGAAGCGACAGCGAAATTCGGCTCAGGAACTCCTTCCGATTTAAGCTGATTTTTTACTTGCTAGTCCATGCCGCCTATATCCGGTTCCTCCGGATTTAGGCGGCATGGACTAGCAACTTGGGTTAATAGGTAGCTATAGGCATTTTTCAGGACTTAAAAAATCGACAACTCTCAAGATGCTACGCCTAATATAAACTAGTTGGCCGCCTTTAAAAGCACACACTTTTGCACCGTTTTGGGTGCTTTTGTGAAAACACAACCCTGTTTTTAGGTCCCAAAACTTGAATTCGCCGGGAATGGTGTCTTCGGGGAATCTTTCATTATAACTATTAGGTTCACAATCCGCTGATTCGCTCAGGAGTATATCTCCATCTACCCACAGACCAACTAGTGGCGTGGCATGTTTATGGTCTTCACCGCTAAAATTCATGACTGATCCAGTTGTGAGATCAACCTTATACACAGACCCATCGTCACATCCTAAATACGCAAGATGTGATTGCGTGGGGTCTTGCACAATTTTTTTGATTCCAAATATTTTCCTAGGACCTTTACTCTCGAACCTATGGATGTTTAGGAATTCGCCGCCTCCTGCATACCGGTATATCTGAATACAAAGCTGGGAATGTTTCGTAAAAGCCACAGCACACCTGTTTTCAAGGGTGTGGCAGTCCCAAATATCGCTGTCAGGCTCAACGCATTTGCTGAAAAATGTTTTTCCCATCACATCCAAAAAATGAAGATTTCCATCCCATTCTCCTAAATATTCGAAGGGGGAAGAGATAACGTCCCGGGAACTAACAGAAAAACCTCGAGTAAAGTCCTCCATTTTGGTTGTTAAATGGGATAAGCGCAATGTCTCAACACTCTTCAAGTTCATGCCCAGCCACAATTTCCTGCCCAGCGCAATATCGCCATGGCAATGAATATCTCTAAATGTGTAATAACCGGGGAGTTCATCCGGTAGTCTGTCTTTTGCTAAGCACTTTCCATGCATAGAATGGGAATGAATTCGATTAATGTTTTGGGTGTATAGAGTTTCTTGGGAAATGAAGGAGAATGATCGCGTGCTGTAAAAAAAACGAAAATCACATAGTGTCGTATCTTTGCTGCTATTATGGTAGATAGGCACACCTATTTTGGATTCACAACCCTTGGCTATGATCTGCTTTACAACGCCTTCGTGGCTGATAGTGTCTTTAAGTGGCTGGTCAGCGCCGGCCATAAAAAGCAGTCGCAGCGCCAAGATGTTTATTAGCAAGGGCACCATATCGGCCTCTGAAGAAGCGCTAGATCGCCTTTCAAAGATCTTCTTAGCACATTGCAGCTCCTCTTCTGTTGAGTCTGGCCCTACCAAGTAGGAGACGATGGTGTGGCTATCCTTAACTGAAAAAATATCCAGCTCTGCATATGCCACATGTGGACAAGTTAAACTTCTATTTGTTATTGATGCCATAATAATCAAGATCCTTTCTGTTTAGCTTATAATTAATCTTAATGCGCGCTATTATAAAGGTTTTGTGGATTATCTTCGGTGCTAATTTTTAATATATGATTATATTAATAAAAGCGAAAAAAGTAAAATTAGTTCTTCTGATTTTGATCATAAGTTTTTTTGTCACGATTCACCTAAGATGCTTCGTAAGCGTCAAAAGAGCCCATCTTGT